>JBGUNW010000320.1:0-5269 GCA_045117555.1 Eubacteriales bacterium | reverse complement strand
CGAAATCCTCGCCCTGTTTTGACCGTTTGAAAGCGCAATTTCTATTGAATTTTAGTTTTTTGAAAAATCCCTATCGAACCTGCGCTTCCCCCAAGGTCTTCCCTATTTCCCGAAACTCTCTAACGCCTTACGCTCGGAAGAGGTGAGCTTGACGGGGATATTATCGGACTCCCAGTCCCAGATGCGGAGCGTGCCGTAGGGGTCGGCGGAGTAGTCGAGGTCGCCCAGCCAGTAGACGTCCACGAAGATCGCGGCGGTGTCGGCCTCGATTTTTACGCCGTTGAAGGTATAGCGAAAATAGGTATAGAGCGCGGTTTCCTCGCGCACCGGGTCGGGATCGGCGGCAATGCGCAGGGTTTCAATGGCGGCGGGGTCGGTGTTGTCGGCGGTGTTTTCCGGCGTTTTATCGGTGGCGCGCAGGAGCGTGACGTCGAAGTGCGTACCCGATTTTTCGGGCGTGGTTTCCAGCCCCTTATCCTCTTTGAGGTGGGTCAGCGTGCTTTTGTTGTAGCGGAAGATGATTTGCGCCTGCTCGGCCTCGGGAAAGAAGACGCACCCCACCACCGAGAAGTATCCCGCGTCCTTTTCGCCGCGGGTAATGGTGGCCTGCTCCTGCCGGAAAGCGGTCAGGTTGCCGTCGGACTCGGCATAGGCCTGCGCGAGGACGGCGTTTGGCTGAATATACTTGACCTTTTTGGGAATGCCCGCCGAGCAAAAACGCCAGAAAATGATGCCGTTAACGCCCAGAATGAGCGCGAACAGCAACACGCGTAAAATCCGGCGCACGGCGCGCGGCGCACGTTCTCTTGCCATGGCGGTTCTCCTTTCTTTTTTATAAAGTTTTTGCCCTCTTTTTCTTCCTTTTTATAAAGTTTTTTGCCCCTCTTTTTTCCAAAAAAGAGGGTGGGGGGACGAGCGCGACCGCCGCCAGTGGCGGGAGAAGGGAGCGCGAGGAGTGGCCGCGGTCGAAAAGCGCAAGGATCAGCGCGGATGCGCCCGCCGCGATTTTCGGGCACCGCAACAGGATCAACGCCCCACGGCCTTTTTTCGCGCTCCGCGCGAACCTTCGGTGCTTTTTGTTCGCGCCTGCGGCGCGAAGGAAGGTCGCGGATTTCATCCGCACCTGACCAACTTTTTGGAAAAAGTTGGATCAAAAACTTTAAAACTGTTTGTTATTTCAAATTTTTCAGTAGATCCAGCGCGTTTTGCAGGATGATCTGCGCCGAAAGGGTGTCAATAACCCCTTTCCGATTTTTCCCGCGCGTGTTCGTTTCGTTCAAATAGCGCGCGGCCGAAACGGTGGTGAGCCGCTCGTCGATCATGGCAACGCGAACGGCGGGACATTTCCCCGCCACCAGCCCGGCAAATTCCCGGCACCGCGCGGCGCGGAACCCCTCGCTCCCATCCATGTTGCGGGGCAGACCCACCACCACGCAGGTCGCGCCCTTTTCGGCTGCCACGCCGGCAACGGCGGCGGCCGTTTTTTCAATGCCGCCGGGACTGATATACCCGATTCCCGACGCGAGAAAGCGCGAAGGATCGGAGAGCGCCAGCCCGGTGCGCGTATCGCCGAAATCCACGCCCAAAATGCGGCCGCTCGTGTTTTTCAGTTCGGCAACTGTGCAAAGATCCATTCGTTCAGCTCCCGGTAAACTTCTTCTTTTCCGATCTCGTTGAGGATCTCGTGCCGCATTCCCGGCCACATACGGAGCGTAATCTTCTTCATGCCGGCGGCAACCATGCGGTCGGCAACGGTGCGCGGGCCTTTTCCGAACGCGCCCACCGGGTCTTCCTCGCCCGCCGTGACGTAGCAGGGCAGGTCTTTGGGCAGTCGTCCGGCCCAATTTTTGTCGTTCGCCCAAGCCACCAGCGTGAACAGGTCGTGGTAAGCGCGAACGGTGAAGGTGTAGGTGCAGAAGGGATCGGCGTTGTATTTGTCAACGATTTTATAATCGTGCGTAAGCCATGCGTTGGCGGGCGCACCCTTTTCGGTCTTTTTCATATATCCGGCAAAGGCGATGTTTTTGAGCAGTCCCGAACGGTGACGCTCGCCGCGGAAAGCCATGATGACCTTTGCCATGGCCTTGCCCGCTCCGGCAGGCGCTTCGGGGCCGCCCGTGCCGCAAATGACCGCCGCAAGGTAGGCCTCGCCGTGCCGAGCCAGCACCTCGCGGGCAATGAACGAGCCCATGCTGTGGCCGAACAGGATGACCGGCAGACCGGGGTATTCGGCTTTGACCTTTTCGGTGAGCGCGTAAACGTCCTCCACCAGAAAGTCGGCGCCGCCGCCCGCGGCGGTAAAGCCGAGGTCGTTTGCCGTGGGGGCGCTGTTGCCGTGGCCGAGGTGGTCGTGACCGACGACCGCGATCCCGTTTGCGGCAAGGGTGTTGGCGTAGTCCTCGTATCTGCCGAAGTATTCGCACATTCCGTGCACGATTTGAAATACGGCGCGGGGTTCCCCTTCGGGAAGAACGCGGTAGCAGGCAAGCTCGGTTTTGCCGTCCTTGGATAACATACGGAATTCTTCCATAAATCTCGACTCCTTTCTTATATTGCAATTTGCCTTTTCAAACAAGATATAAAAATCAGCCTGTTCTCAGCGTTCGTCTTTTGCGTTTTCCTCTTTCGGCTCAAACAATTTGCTCATCTTGTTTCGGATTCCGTTTTCCGCCCGGATCAAATGCTTTTTGACCCGCAAAAGGGTAAACAGGCCAAGGCGGCACAAATCCGCCAGGCCGCAAACAAGAAAAACCGCAACGGTTGCCAAAAGAACTGCCAAAAGAGAAATCATCGGGTTCAGCTCTGTAAATATTTCGGTTTTATCCATAATCGTTTTCCAAATAAACGGAGAATCCATTTGTGTAATATAAATGCCGAATGTAAGCGGCGCAACAAAGGATATGAAAAGGGGCTTTTTGGAAAAACTCTTACGGGAAAAAATGCAAAGGAACAGAACGGCAATCGCAAGAATGGTGGGAGAAGTATAGCCAATAAGCAACCCGCTGAATTTAATTTTGTCAAAGACCTTTAACGTCACAAGCGAAATCACCAGCTTGCTAAGCCATGTAAAGGCAACGATCCCGATCAAGGCCACACGCAGTTTCCATGTTTGAACCTTGCCGAGCAAATTGTTTTTCTTGATATAGCCTCCGATAAGATAGAGCAATACAAGCCAGACAACAGAGTATCCGTTATCCAAGTTGAATACGTCCTCCCGGATGGTAGAAAGGCCGGTGAATAGAACGGTTATTGCAAGGAGCAAAAGCCCCATTCCCCGATTGGAAAAACGATTCAAAAGGAAGTTCAAGAAGGGCATGAACAAAAACAAAGCAAAATATGCGGTAAAATACCAATACTTTGAAAATGTAACCGGAAGAACGGCGACAAGAAAATCTTTGAGTCCGACGGTGCCGGGCATAACAAAGCGGGTAACCAACGTTGTCAGCAACGAAAGAAAAACAACCTGTAACCACAAATAAACGAGATTGGAAATCTTGAATTTGGAGGTGATTCCTACATACCCGGATATCAGCGCATAGCAGTTTACCGCGCAAAAGCAGAAAATATAGAAAAACCATGCCAGCTGCCCACGGACGGTGATTTTATCCTCAATCAAAATGCCGCTGTATCCAAAGACATGAATTGCGCTTACCATTACCATTGAAACAATTCGCAGCAAATCTACGCCGTAATTGCGTTCTTTGTGTTGTAAAACGGTTGCTTCCGTCATAATTCCCGGGTTCCTCTCTGTTTGAGATTTCTTTTTTATTCGCGCCTGCGGCGCGAAGGAAGGTCAAGGGCTTTCCGGCTTTTTTGAAATAAAAGAACTTTTCTGCGAAAAGGGCAAAACGTTCAATCAAACGCTTTGGTAAGGTCGGCCAGCGGGATTTCCTTTTCCTCGCGGGCGGCAAGATCCTTGATTTTTGCCACACCGCGGGCAAGCTCGTCGCCGCCCAGCACCACAAGATGCGTGCAATCGGTCTTCACGGCGTATTCCAGCTGTTTGCCGAATTTCTTTTGCCCCAGGTAAAGCGAAGCGCAAACGCCGGCATCGCGCAAGCTTTCGGTCAGAGCAAGGTAGGTTTCGTAGGGAACGTCGTCAAACCGCGCCACCAGCACTTTCACCCCGCCGCCCAGTTTTTCGGGAACGAGGTTGTGGCTGTAAAGGAAATTTTCGAGCGTCACGTCGCCCATGCCGAAGCCCACGCCCGAAACTTTCGCGTTTTTGACGAACAGACCGACAAGGTTATCGTACCGCCCGCCGCCGAACATGGCGCGGTTGTTTTCGGGCGCGTTGTCAAACACCTCGAAAACCGTGCCCGTGTAGTAGTCCAGCCCGCGAACGATGCCGAAATCGAATTTGCAGTATTTTTCCAGCCCCAGTTTTTCCAGCATATCAAACAGCGCGAGCAGTTCTCCCGCGCCGACCGAGTTGGGGCAGAGTGCCGCCGCCTCGCGCACGGTCATTCCGTAGATCGCGTCGATTTTCGCGATTTTTTCCGGGGTCAGCCCCAACGCGGCCAGGTCGCGCTCGTAAACCTCGCGCGGGACTTTGGCGCGGCGGTCGATGACCTTGGAGATCGCCTTTGCGTCGGCGCCCTCGCCGGAGATCGCCTCGATCACGTCGTTAAAGAACCGGCGGTTGTTGACGCGCACGGTAAACATTTCCTCGGTTGCCCCGTAGGCGCGCAGAATGCGAATGGCGGCAAGGATACATTCCAGGTCGGCCTCGTATCCGTCGCAGCCGAAAATATCCAGGTTGACCTGCCAGAACTCGCGCAGCCGGCCGCGCTGGGTGGCCTCGTAGCGGTACATATTGGGGAAGGAAAACCATTTGAGGGGGAAGGTCATTTCGCCAAGCTTTGCCGCCACCATGCGCGCCACGGTGGGCGTCATTTCGGGGCGAATGGCAACGCTCCGGCCGCCGCGATCCACAAAATTATAGGTCTGCTTGCCGGCAAGCTCCTCGCCGCTCTTGGCGGCGTAAAGGTCAAGGGATTCCAGCATGGGGCCGTTGTATTCCTCAAAGCCGGCGGTTTCCAGCTCGCGGCGGATCACGCCGAAAAACCAGTTGCGCAGGCGCATTTCGGCGGGGTAAAAATCCCGCGTGCCTTTATAGGGTTGGGTAGATAGTTTTTCGCTCATATCGGGTTCCTTTCGTGCCGCCGGGGGGCGGTTTTTCCGAAAAAATAAATTTCATTTATATTATTATAGCATCTCCCGCCGCGTTTTGCAAGGGAGTACGGGGATTTTTTAAAAGAAGAGCAAG
>JBGUNW010000319.1:0-22078 GCA_045117555.1 Eubacteriales bacterium | reverse complement strand
TTGGTGGCGCTTGAAAAACACATTTCGGGATTGATGATCATTGGTACGATCGGTATTTCGGTCATGTTTTTGGGCGGTACCAAACTGCGGTGGATCCTTTCCATTCTCGGCGTTATCGCGCTGGCGGGCACTCTGCTGATCGTCCTTTTCCCCTATGCGCAGGCGAGAGTGGATACCTGGATCCACATTGAAGAAGCCGATCCGCTCGGGCCCGCATGGCAGACGTTACAAGGGCTTATGGCCATTGGATCGGGAGGGCTTTTCGGAAGGGGATTTGGAATGAGCCGCCAAAAATTCGGCTACGTTTCTCAACCTCAAAACGATTTTATTTTTACCATTGTTTGTGAGGAACTCGGCTTTTTCGGCGCTTTGGCGGTCATTTTACTGTTCGCGTTGTTCGTTTACCGCGGCTTCAAAATTGCGCGGAGCGCGCCGGATACCGCTTCGTCGCTCATCGTCTACGGGCTGACCTTCAAAGTGGCCTTGCAGGTCATTATGAACATTGCCGTAGTAACCAACTCCATGCCGAATACCGGTATTTCGCTTCCGTTTTTCAGCTATGGAGGTACATCGCTCATGTTGCAGATTTTCGAGGTCGGAATCATTCTTTCCATCTCCAAATTTTCATCAAACCGAAAGGTTTGAATCGTTTTCCGCCGAACGCGGAAGGAAATTGTAAGAAAGGAATGCGCCGTCCCGTTTCCGGGCGCGCTTGACCATAAAAAATGCGAGTCTTATTAACGGGCGGCGGAACCGCCGGGCATATCAACCCGGCGCTCGCCATTGCCGATCTGATCCGGCGGAACGCGCCGGGGTCCGAAATCGCGTTCGTCGGCGTCCGCGGAGGAAGGGAAGAAGACCTGATCCCGCGCGAGGGATATCCGCTTTATTTCGTGGAATCCGTCGGATTCGCGCGTCCCCTTTTTCACCCCAAAAATCTTCGCGCGCTTCATTTGGCAATTCATTCGCCGCACCGGGAAAAAACGCAGAAAATTCTGAACGAATTTCGCCCCGATATCGTCATCGGCACCGGGGGATACGCCTGCTGGCCCATTATGAAAGCGGCTGCCGAGCGCGGTATTCCCACCGCCGTACACGAATCCAATGCCAAGCCGGGCTTGACGGTTAAAAGACTGAAACGTTACGTAGACCGGATCTGGTACAACTTTGAATCCACCGGCGGGGAATTCGGAAACGTTGAAAAGGCAAGAAGAGTGGGGAACCCGTTGCGCGAGAACTTTGAAAGCATCGACCGCCGCCGCGCCCGTGAAAAATACGGGGTTTTACCGGGGCAAATCGTTGTGCTTTCCTTCGGCGGCAGTTTGGGGGCCGACGCGCTCAACGACGCCGCGCTGGAATTGATGCAGAATTGCGTTACCATGCACCCCGAAGTACTCCATTGGCACGCCACCGGAAAACGAAATTACGAAACCGTGCGTACCAATTTTGAGGATTTGGAGCTTTACCGAAGTCCGAATTGCTGTTTGTTCGATTATTTTTACGATATGCCTTACCGAATGGCGGCGGCCGATCTGGTTATCTGCCGGGCAGGAGCCATGACGCTTTCCGAGCTTGCAAAACTCGGAAAAGCGGCAATTCTGGTGCCTTCTCCCAACGTGGCAAACGATCACCAAACGGCAAACGCCAAGGCGTTGTCGGATCGCTCCGCGGCCGTGCTGGTTCCCGAGCAGGAGTTGCGCAACGGGGCGCTGACCGAGGCGGTGACCGATCTGCTCTCCAATCCGGGGCAGATGCGCGAATTGAGAACGAATATTCAAAAGTACGCCGACCGGGAAACCGGGAAGCGGATCTGGCAGGAGATTACCGAGCTGATCTCCCGCGGGAAGACAAAAAACCAAAAACAAAAATAGAAAATTTAAGATATTAAAAGTAAAGGAGAAATCAAAAATGAGCGCAGCATTTAACGAGGCCTATATCCAGGAGAAAAAAGAGAGCCGCAGTCTGGCAAGCGATTCCGTTTTGCGTCATTGCTTCTTTCGCAAACTGAAAAAGAAGGTGATGTTGGGCATTGCCGTAACCACCGGACTTTTGATGTTCTTCGGAACGCTTTTGCTGATCCTTCCGTAAAAATCGAGTAAACAGAAAAAGGAAGATCGTTCTTTTTTCGAAAAATCGTTTTCCGATCGCCAAGGGATACCTATGCTTTTTTACGGTTTTTACCGAGAAAAAGCAATAAAAATGCGAAAATACCGGAAAAAAATCGGTGTTTTCGCATTTTTTGCGTTCAGAACGGTAAAAAACGCAAAAAAAATTAAAAATTTTCCGAAAAGTACTTGAAAAAGTAAAGAAAAGATTGTATCATAAATGTAGAATTACGCAAAGTGGGGATAGTCCCGGAAACTGAAAATGCACGGAGGAAAAATAAATGACTTTTGAACACGACGATACCCGTGAATGTGGAGTAAAAATTAAAGTAATCGGCGTTGGCGGCGGCGGGAATAACGCGGTCAATCGTATGGTATCCGCCAATATCCGCGGCGTGGAATTCGTTGCCGTTAATACCGACCGGCAGGCGTTGCAGCGTTCGGAAGCACCCGTGCAGCTCGTGCTTGGTGAAAAAATCACCAAGGGATTCGGGGCAGGCGCCAACCCGCAGATCGGCGCGCGTGCGGCGGAGGAGTCCATTGAAGATATCCGCGCGCTTTTGGATGATACCGATATGGTGTTTATCACCGCCGGAATGGGCGGCGGAACCGGCACCGGTGCGGCTCCCGTGGTTGCGCGCGTTGCACGCGAACTGAACGTTTTAACCGTTGGTATCGTCACCAAACCGTTCGCGTTTGAGGGCCCCAAGCGTATGGCGCAGGCCGAGGCGGGCATTGCCGAACTTTCGCAGTACGTCGATTCGCTCATCATTATTCCCAACGAGCGCCTGAAACAGGTTTCCAATTCCAAAATTTCGCTGTTTAACGCGTTTGCCATTGCCGACGACGTTCTTCGCCACGGTGTGCAGAGCGTTTCCGACCTCATCGTTGAGGACGCCTTCATTAACGTAGACTTTGCCGACGTTACCAGCGTTATGGCAAACGCCGGATTCGCCCATATGGGCATTGGCTCGGCAAACGGTAAAGATAAGGCCGAAGAGGCGGCAAAAGAGGCCATTTCCAGCCCGTTGCTCGAAACCTCTATCAAGGGCGCGAAGGGCATTTTGATTTCTATGTCGGTTTCTCCCGACGTTTCCTTGGAGGACGCCGAGCTGGCTTCCACCCTTATCACGTCCGAGGCGGGCCCCGACGCAAACATTATCTGGGGTTGTTCGTTCGACGCTGACCTGGAAGATGAAATGCGCGTGACCGTAATTGCCACCGGCTTTGAAAAGCAACCGGGCAGCGCTTCCTCCTTCCGCTCGGACCGCGTCAAGCAAACCACCGTTCCTGCCAAAAAGGGTTCTGCCGCACCCGCGGCGCCCAAGGCGAGCGAACCCAAAAAGCCGTTTTCGTTGGACGACGACGATTTTGGCGGCTTGTTCGATATGATGCGCAAAAAGAAATAAACAAATCGAGTAAAAAAGCGTTGCATTGGATGCAACGCTTTTTTACTCGATTTTTTGAATTTTGGGAGCGAGCGACCGTAAATAGGAATCGGTCAACAGGGCGCGCGCTTCCTCAAACGAGGCAATCTCGCCCGGGCCGTCGTCCAAAATGCGGTCAAGAACCATTCCCCGCAGGGAAGAAAGCAGGATCGGCTCGATCCAATAGGCAAACCGCGTGGTCGGGCAAAGCGCTTCCAACCGCCGCATTCGCAAATAGAGGGGCAACCCGTCGGATTGATCGTGCCAGATGTCTACAAAAGCGAAGTCGGCTTTTTCTGCCGGCAGTTTTTTTTCTGCAAACGCAAACGCGTCGGCCTTTACCACCCGTATTTTTTCCCTGTGCGGAAACTGCGGCAGTAAATGCGTTTGGAACAAATCGATCACCGTCGGGTCGCGCTCTACCACGATCACCTCGGTCACCTCGTCCTTTTCCGAGGCGTGAAAAGCAAAGTAGCCAAGCCCCAGCCCAAATGCCGCCGTTTTGCCGCGCGCTTGTTCCAGCGGTGCGCGCATTGTGGCAATTTCGCTCGGCTTGACCGCCATCCATTCCACCCCGCTCTCCCGAACGGCGGGGAAGGTGAATCGGTTTGTGAAATAGCCGAGCTGCGGAATCTCCCGGCCTTCTTCGGTCAATTTCGGCAGACCGCAAACGAACGGCTCGTAGGGAGCGTAGGTTTCGGTGCCGAAGGACCAATTTCCGGTCGTTGCAACGGGAAAGCGGATCGCGGTCAGGTAAGCGTCCCGGTTCCAGTCCTTCGGGTCAAGCCGATGGAGTGCCGGAATCAAATAGTGTTTTTCCAGCTCTTTGTCCTCGGCGTTTGCCAAAGTGTCCAGGCCAATGGCGGCGGCAAGCAGAACGCGAAAGGCGGTATCCTCGGGCAGGGCGCATTCGCGGGCAAGATTTTTCACCATGCGCGCGGAGATCAGACGGGGCGTTTGATTCAGATATTTTGCAAGCAGTTCGGTAAAGCGCTCGTTCCGTGCAACGATCTCGTTGCAAAAAAAGTCCCAGCGTTCGCGATCTCGCGGTGAAAAACGCAGCTGCAAAGTCAACACCCCCATTTCCGTTTTTATTTATTGTATCATAAAAGCGTTTTTTTTGCAATTCTTTTTTGCCTGGACTTGCGAAAACGAAAAAAATGTGATAAAATAACGGTAGAAAGCGTTTGAAAAGAGGGCTGGTTGTGGAACAAGCAAAACTTTTGAGAATGGAGGATGTGAAAACCGCGCTCGGTACGCGGCCGTGGGATTCGCATAAGGGAATGTTCGGCTACGTGGGCATTCTGGGCGGCAGTTTATGCTATGCGGGAGCCGCAAAACTGGCAAATCTCGGCGCCGCGGCGCTGCGTTCGGGGTGTGGCGTAGTCACGTTGGGCGTTCCCGCGTCCATCGCGCCGGCGGTGGCTCCGTACCTGTTGGAAAGCACGCTGTTTCCAATGCCGGACGCCGACGGCAAAATGATGTTTGATCCTTCCGCGCTGGATGCCTTTCTTGCCGGAAAACGGGCGGTTGCCGTTGGTATGGGTTGGGGGCAATCGAACGAATACACAAAAATATTAGACTATCTTTTCCGTAATTACTCCGGCGCGCTTCTTCTGGATGCCGACGCGCTCAATACGCTTGCCGGGGAGAAAACCGATATGCTTGTCAATAAGCGCGGCCCGGTCATTCTGACGCCGCATCCAATGGAGTTTTCGCGTCTTTCGGGAAGGCCGGTTTCAGAGATCCGGGAAAACCCGGTGGAACTTGCAGCATCTTTTGCCGCCGACCACGGGGTAATTCTCCTTTTGAAAGGATCTGTCACAACGGTCACCGACGGCAGCGTGGTTTACCAAACCGATCGCGGGTGCGCGGGTATGGCCACGGCGGGGAGCGGGGACGTACTTTCCGGCGTTTTGGCGGGAATGCTCGGCTATTTGCCGCCAACGGCGCTCACGGTTGCCTGCGGCGCATTCCTCGCCGGGCTTGCCGGCGAGATTGCCGAACGGGAGAGCAATCCGTTTTCCATGGTCGCTTCGGATACCGCCCGCGCCCTTCCAAAGGCGTTTTCCCGGGTTTTGCGATAGCGTTTTCGTTCAAATATGGTTTTTTTGCTTTTCTATATTAAAAATTATGGAAATTTTTGAAAAAAAGCTTGACAAATGTTTGTGTTGTATGCTATAATGAGTAGCCGCTTGAAAATGGCTTCTTTTAAGTGCGCCCGAAAAAAGGCGCCGCCATGGTATCAGCGAGTCTATCAGAAAGAGAGGTGCTTTTCGTGTTTGCAGTGATTGAAACCGGCGGAAAGCAGTATAAGGTAACCGAGCAGGACATCATCTTTGTTGAAAAGCTGGATGCCGAAGAAGGCGCAGAAATCGCTTTTGAAAGCGTTTTGGCCGTTTCGGGAGATGATGGCTTCAAGGTTGGCACTCCCACGTTGGACGGTGCAAAAGTAACTGCCAAAGTGCTCAAAAACGGCAAGGGCAAAAAGATCGTTGTCTTCAAGTACAAGTCCAAGAAGAACGAGAAGAAAAAGATCGGTCACCGTCAGCCGTTCACCAAGGTTCAGATCTTAAAGATCGAGGGCTGATTCCCAATTCGGAATCAGGCAAAATGACATGACGAAAATCGTGTTTTTCAGAAACGACGGAATTTTCTACGGCTTTTGCGAGCAGGGACATACCGGTTACGGCGAGGCAGGGGACGATATCCTTTGCGCGGCGCTCTCCTCTATGACCATGTTTTTGATCAACACCATTGAGGTGGCCTACGCCTCCCCGGTGGATTATCAGATCAACGAAAGCAACACCGAAATTACGGTGCGCTGCAAGGCGGCGCTCCCCGAGTTTGAATCGGACGATTACAAACGCTATGCCGTTTCGGGCATTTTTATGGGGTATTATTGTCAACTCGGCGATATGTTGGAAGAGTACGGAGATTATCTGGACGTTTCGGTTGAGGATCGCCCCTTTGAGGATTGATCCGAACGCACAACAAAAAGGAGGAAAAGAAGAATGTTGAAACTCAGTTTGCAATTCTTTGCGCATAAAAAAGGCGTTGGTTCCACCAAGAACGGCCGCGATAGCGAGTCCAAGCGTCTGGGCGTCAAAAAATCGGACGGTCAGGCAGTTCTGGCGGGCAACATTATCGTTCGTCAGCGCGGTTCGGCGATCAGAGCCGGCGAGAACGTAGGATGCGGCAAGGATTATACGCTTTACGCTTTGATTGACGGAAAGGTCAAATTCGAGCATTACAGCAAGGATCAGAAAAAGGTCAGCGTTTACGCTGAATAATTTCAATCAGAAAAACCGCGGGTCACCCATGCAGTGACCCGCGGTTTTTTATGCCTGCAAAACACCGTCTTTGCAGGTGATTTTAATGCTTGGGCCAACCTTCCAATCGTTTGGCTTTTGAATGTCGTTCCACTCTTCAACTGCTCCCAAATAGATAATTTCCGCCAGGTCGGGGCAGTTGTAGAACGCTTCGGCGGCAATTTCGGTAACGCTTTTGGGAAGAACCACCGCAAGGCAGTTTGAATTGAGAAACGCGAATTTGCAAATGCCGATCACATTATCGCCGGCAGGGGAAACGGATGGAATTACAACTGTGGAATCCCAACAGCCTCCTTGGTTGTAAAGCGCGCAGGTGCCATTGCCGTTTGTTTGAAACCGCAAACCGGTCGATTCTTTGTATTTCCCGCAAAGGGTGCATTTCCCGTTTTCGTAACGGTGGTCAATGCAGGGAATCGTCAGGTCGTTGATCTTGTTCTTGTTTTCATCAAAGCATCCGTTGCAATCCGGGCAAACGAAATGCCCCATTGTTCCGGTTTCGGAGCAGGTTGCGGGAATTTCGGCAATCCAGTTGCCAAAGGCGTGTTCTGTGGCGGGAATCTCCGTTTGCGCAACCAGTACCTTATTGCAAACCGCGCAATGGCTCCCCTCGGTCCAACCCGACCGGGTGCAGGAAGGGGAAACGGCGGGATCAATGATCACGGTATGCTCCGACATTGGAATCGTAAGATCGGCGATCTCGTTGCCGTCCGCGTCAAAATCCTTGTTGCAGGTTCGGCAGTGCACGTGCGCTTTCGTACCTGTGGCCGAACAGGTGGCCGGAAGTTCCGAAATCCATTCTCCGAAAGAATGCGTGTGCGCTTCCGGCGGGTCATCCTGCGGTGGTTCGGCGTCATCTCCCGTACCCGATGGAGTTGTGTTTTCAAAAGGATCGGGATCATCCGCAGGTGTTGGATCAGGGTCATCCGTTGGCGTGGGATCGGGATCATCTGTCGGTACTGGATCGGGATCATCTGCCGGTATTGGATCGGGATCATCCGCTTGTGCGGGATTTTGGGGTTCCCCGGGAGTTGGCGTGTCGTGAAGGATAATCACGCCGTTTTTGCCCGGTGAAACGGTTGAACCGATCGGCGCGGGGCGGCTGCCGCAGGCGCAGAGAAGCGCGGCGAGCAGAAAAAGCACCGCAAAGGAAATCAATCTTCTTTTCATAAGACCCCGAACCATTCTTCATCCAGCTCTTTCAAAGAAGAAAAAACAAAATCCGGCGTCTGCGCTTCGGGCGCGGCAGCAAGATCGGCGATCTGCGTTTCACCGGAAAGGACGAGAACCGAGGTCACGCCGTTTTGTTTTCCAATGGCAATATCGGTATAAAGTCGATCCCCCAGAAAGCACATTTCCGCTTTTTGAAAGCCGGTCACCTCGCAAATCATTTCCACCGTTTGGGCATAGGGCTTGCCGAAATAGGTGGGAATCACGCCTGTGGAAGCGGTCACAAACGCCGAAATGGCGCCGCTGTCGGGGAGAAAACCGGTTTCGGTCGGGCAGTTCAGGTCCGGGTGCGTGGAAAGGTAGCGCGCGCCGCCGCGGATCAGGCGGCAGGCGTTGTTCAGCTTTTCATAGGTCAGCGTGGTGTCAAAACTGGTAACAACAACGTCGGCGCGTTCCTCGGCGCCCGTGAGCAGAGGAATGCCGCTTTCGGCAAACTGTTTTTCCAGCTCCGGCGTTCCCACAAGATAAACCGATTTGCCCGGCAAATGCCGCCGGATATACGCGATGGTAACGTCACCCGATGTCAGAATCTCCTCTTTTGCGGGAGAAAATCCCAGCAGCGTCAGCTTTTCCAAATAAACCTTCGGGGAATGGGAGGCGTTGTTGGTAAAAAACAGAATTTTCTTGCCGCTTTTGCGTAGGCGGTCGATCAGGCGAACGGCAAACGGAAAGGGACTGTTTCCAAGGTAAATGGTACCGTCCATATCGAAAATAAACAATTTTTTCTCTTTCAATCGTGCAATGGGCGGATTTTCTACATTCATTTTGTATCTTCTCCCGTTCTTTTTTTCAGCTTTTATCATATTCGCTTTTTATTGCTTTGTCAATAGAATTGTCAAAAAATAGCAAAAAAGGGGAAAAAACTTGGACAAAGTCAAAAAAATGTCTATTGCTTTGATTTTCGGAATATGTTACAATAGCATGTAATTTTATAAACTTTTCAATGAAATCTATTAAAATAAAAAGAAAAAAGGAGCGCGGAACATCATGTATCATGTACTTTACAATCCCCTTTCCGGCAATAAAAAAGGAGCCGAGAGCGTTGAAAAGGTCAAGGCGCTGGTCAAGGGCGAAGTTAAAGCCGCCGACGTGCGTGACATTTCCGACTTTACCGCTTTTTTTGCGGGTCTTGCGGAAGATGACACCGTTGTTCTTTGCGGCGGTGACGGAACGCTGAATCATTTTGTAAACGACATTGCCGACGTAGAGATCAAAAACGACGTTTTCCTGTTTGCGTGCGGTTCCGGGAACGATTTTAAAACCGACGTTGCGCCCGAGGAAACGGGATTGATTAAAATCAACGCTTATATTCAGAATCTCCCGGTGGTGGAAGTCAAAGGGATGAAGCGCCGCTTCATCAACGGCATTGGCTACGGGATCGACGGGTACTGCTGCGAAGTCGGCGATGAGGAGGCAAAAAAGTCGGATAAGCCGGTCAACTATGCCGGAATTGCCGTAAAAGGCCTGTTGTTCCATTTCAAGCCCGCAAACGCTACCGTAACGGTGGACGGCGAAACGCAGGCGTTCAAGCACGTATGGCTTGCGCCTTCCATGAACGGCCGCTATTACGGCGGCGGCATGAACGTTGCGCCTGACCAGAACCGGCTGGCAGAACCGAAAAAACTTTCTCTCGTTGTTTGGAACGGAACCGGTAAGATCACGACCCTGCTTCGTTTCAAATCCATTTTCTCCGGCGAACATATCAAGTACAAAAAGATGATCCACATTTTTACCGGCAAGGATATTACCGTAAAATTTGACCGTCCCACCGCGCTGCAAATCGACGGGGAAACGGTTTCCGGCGTTACCGAATACACCGTGCATGCCAAAGCGTAAAAGAAGGAAACTGCCATGGTGCTAACGATCCTGTTTCTTCTTTCCTCGGTTGTCTATTCGCTTGCCGTAGTGTTTGGCACCCGGATCAGCCCCTGGTGGCTGTTTGCGCTTTTGCCGGGCTTTTTCCTTGGCTGTATCGTCGTTTATATGCTTTGTATAACCGTTATTTCGCTCTTTTTGCCACGCAAGACCCCAAAAAAATCCAGCGCGTTCTGCCGGTTGAATATTCGCTTGTTTCTGGATTGGCTTATGGTGCTTTTGCACGTCAAATTCCATATCCGGGGCGAGGAGATCCTGCCCGAGGAACCCTTTGTGCTCATTTCCAATCACCGTTCGGTTTTTGACCCCATGGTGGTGCTTGCTAAAACGAAACGGAAGAAAATGCTCTTTATTTCCAAGGAGAGTAATTTCAAAATTCCCATTGCCGGGCCGTTTATCCGCCACGCCGCGTTTTTGCCGATCGATCGCGAAAACGGCATTCGCGCTTTGCGAACGCTGAAAAACGCCGCCGACCGTATGACGGCCGAGGGCGCGGACATTGGTATTTATCCCGAGGGCACCAGAACGCCCGACGGGGAGCTGCACGAGTTCAAATCCGGCGCGTTTTACCTTGCCAAAAAGGCGAACGCCCCGATCGTTGTGATGATCGTTCGCAACACCGAAAAGGTTGGCAAGAGCTTTCCTTTAAAGCGTACCAACGTTTCAATGGAATATGTTGCGGTGGTGGATCGGCAAACGGTTGCGGAGAAGTCGATGGACGAACTTGCTGTTCTGACGCATGATCTCGTAGAGGACGCGTGGAAACAAAAATAAAATAGACGAAAGAGGTATCGGCATGGTTTTTCCGAAAATCAGTTTGCGGAATCGTACCTGCTTTTCCGAAGGGGAAACGCCCCCGGAAAAGATGATTCTGTCGGCGATCGCCGCCGGCGCGCAAACGATTGGAATTACCGTTTTTGCCGATACTTCTTTTTCATTATCTTTAAAGAAAAGTCCCGAAGAAATGGCGGCGTTTTGCCGTGAAATACGAGAATTATCCGAAAAGTACCGCGATAAAATTACGGTTTTGCTGGGAGAGGAACGGGATTTTAACGCTGATTCCGCCTTTCTTCCGTGCGATTACCGCGTCGGTTTCGTGCATTCTCTGGTTGCCGACGACGGCACGATCTGCCGGCTGGATCATTCCGCCGCGCGTATTCTTGCCGACGTTCAAGCGCACTTCGGCGGGCGGATGAACCGGCTGATCCGCCGCTATTTTGAAACGGTGGCGCAACTTGTCCGTCAAACGCGCTGCGATCTGATTGCCGATTTTGATTTTTTGCAAACCTTCAATGCGGAAAATCGCCTGTTCGATCCTTCCTTGCCGGGCTACCGCGCCGCCGTGCTGGACGCCATGGAGGCCCTGTGCCGGGAGAACGTCGCATTTGAAATCAGACTGCGCGAAAAGCCGACGAAAAACGGCCTGCGTTTTTCGCCGGAGCCGGATATCGTGCGCTGGTTGGCTATGCACGGTGCCCGGTTTTTCCTTTCCGCACCGACCGCGAGCGAAAAAGACCTGTTTGCCGGATTTTCCGAATGCGCTCTGCTTGCAAAAGTTTGCGGGGCGGGCGGCTTTTCAATTTTCCAAAACGGGGAGTGGAGAACAATTCCGATCGGTCGGGAAGCTTGACAAAATCAGCAAACTGTGTTATGATAAAACCATCATCTTTCATAAAGCGGAAGAAGGAAGGGCGAAAGAAAAATTTATGAAAATTCTGGTGACCGGAGCCAAGGGCTTCGTTGGCAAAAATCTGGTGGAAAATCTGAAAAATCTGCGCGACGGGAAGAATCGCACGAGACCCGATTTGCGGATCGAGGAGATTTTTGAATACGATATCGGTAACACCGGGGAAGAATTGCGTTCGTTTTGCGCGCAGGCCGATTTTATTTTTCACCTTGCCGGCGTTAACCGCCCCAAAAATCCCGAGGAATTCATGTCCGGCAATTTCGGAACGCTGGACGAGCTTTTGGAGCTTTTGAAACAGGCGAATAACACCTGCCCGATCATGCTTTCTTCCTCCATTCAGGCAACGCTGATCGGCCGGTACGACGGCGACTACGGAAGAAGCAAAAAGGCGGGCGAGGAGCTGCTGCAAAGCTACGGGAAAGAAACCGGCGTGCAAGTGCTGATTTATCGTTTTCCCAACCTGTTCGGCAAGTGGTGTCGCCCCAACTATAACAGCGCCGTAGCAACTTTTTGCAACAATATCGCAAATGACCTGCCCATTACCGTCAACAGCCGCGAGACCGAGTTGGAACTGCTCTATATCGACGACCTTGTGGAGGAGATGCTGGACGCTTTGCAAGGAAAGGAACACCGCTGCCGTTTTGAGGGAACGCAGGCGGTTGCCGATCCGAACGGGGCATTTTGTTTCGCTCCCGTAACCCATCGGGTAACGCTTGGAGAAATCGTTGACCTGTTGGAGAGCTTCCGCGCTCAGCCGCAAACGCTCGTCATGCCGCAAATCGCAAAGGGGAGCTTCGCAAAAAAACTGTATAGCACCTATCTTTCCTACCTGCCGCCCGAAAAGGTTGCGTTCGATTTGAACATGAAATGCGACGCGCGCGGCTCCTTTACCGAGCTTCTCAAAACGGCAAACGTGGGCCAGTTCAGCGTCAACGTGTCCAAGCCCGGCATTACCAAGGGGCAGCATTGGCACAATACCAAATGGGAATTTTTCATCGTCGTTTCGGGTCACGGGCTGATTCAGGAGCGCCGCATCGGAACCGATTTTGAGGGGAACCCCTACCCGGTAATCGAATTTGAGGTCAGCGGCGAGCAGATCCGCGCCGTTCATATGCTGCCCGGCTACACACACAATATTATCAATCTTTCCCAAACCGAGCCGCTCGTCACGCTGATGTGGGCGAACGAGCAGTTTGACCCCGATCACCCGGATACCTTCGGCGAGATCGTTTAAAAAGGGAACTGAAAGTTCGGAATTTTTCCAAAGTTTATCAAGAAACGGCGCCGGCCTTTGCCCGGCGCCGTTTCTATACAAACCGTAAAAAATGACAGAAAAATTCACAAAAGAATTTTATGGCAATCCTCTTGACTTTTTTCGATAAAATGCTATAATAAGGTTGTCCGAAACCGAAACTTGCCCGTAGGGCGGGAATTTCAAAAAGGAGGAGCGCGGCCATGGCAGGATTTGAAAGATCCGCAATGCAATCCGGTGAACGCCGCCTTTTCCTTACCCTTTCCGGCAAGGGGATTTTTTTGCGCGGCCAGCGCCGCAAAACGTTTGCAAGTTGCCGGATGTTTGCAAAAACCGAATCCTCTCTCGGAGAATCTTTCTCTCCGAGCGTCTGATACGCTCCATGAAACAATCGTTGCATGGGGCGTTGATTCTTTTTTAACCCGGTTTCTTTCCGCTTGTGCGGCAGAACATATAAAAATCCGGCAAAAACAAACCTGCCGGAGCCGTTTCCACTGTGGAACGGTCAAAAAGGGCAGCGCCCCGCGGGGCAAGAAAAAATATTTCCGGAGGTTCCTATGAAAGACAATCGTTGCGGAGAGCTTGCCGTGATCGGCATGAAGGGATGCGAACAATTCGCTTCCAACGTGGACTACTATTTGAAAGATTGGAGAAGACACGGCGAAGGCGAGGGCTTTGTGGTTCCCGCCAGCTGCCCGCGTTTCGGCTCGGGTGAAGGAAAGGGTATGATCAACGTTTCCATGCGCGGCAAGGACGTTTTCATTATTTGCGATACCTTCAACTACGGCGTAACCTACAAAATGTACGGTGTGGAAGTGCCCATGAGCCCGGACGAGCATTATGCTGATCTCAAACGCCTCATTGCCGCCATCGGCGGTAAGGCGCGCCGCATTACGGTCATTATGCCCATGCTTTACGAAGGCCGCCAGCACCGCCGCGCGCACCGCGAATCGCTGGACTGCGCCCTCATGCTTCAAGAGTTGGTTTCTATGGGCGTTTCCAACATTCTCACCTTTGACGCGCACGACCCCCGTATCTGCAACGCCATTCCGCTTTCCGGATTTGATAACGTTCAACCTACATATCAAATGATCAAGGCGCTCGTTCGCGCGGTGCCGGACGTAATGATCGATAAGGATCACACCGCGATTATCTCGCCCGACGAAGGCGCTATGCACCGCTGCATGTATTACAGCTCGCTGTTGGGCCTTGATATCGGCATGTTCTATAAGCGCCGCAATTACTCGGTGGTGGTCAACGGCCGCAACCCCATTGAAGCGCACGAATATCTGGGTCAGGATCTTCACGGGAAGGACGCGATCGTTGTTGACGATATGATCTCCTCCGGCGAGTCTATGATCGACGTTTGCAAGCAGCTCAAAGAGAAGGGTGCCGCGCGCGTGTTCTGCTTTGCAACCTTCGGGCTGTTTACCGACGGTTTTGCAAAATTCGATCAGGCGGCAAAGGATGGCGTGATCGACAAAGTTTTCACCACCAACCTGGTTTACCGCCGCCCCGAACTTGCCGATAAGAGCTGGTACGTGGAAGTGAATATGTGCAAATACGTTGCCTATTTGATCGACACTTTGAACAATGATGAAAGTTTGAGCGCTCTGCTCAATCCCGTCAAGCGCATCCAAACGCTGATGGATAAGCACCGCAGCGCATTGGCGGCGCAAATGCAGATGACCTTTGACGATAAACTTTGATTTGATTGAAAAAACCCCCGCCGGAACCAACCTGCGGGGGATTTTTCTGCTTCGTTTTGTATTTTCATGCAAAAAATGATTGACAAACTTATCCGAGTGTTGTAAAATAAAGTGTAATTAAAATCTATATCTATGCTTTTCAGAAAGGCAAATGCAATATGAAACGCGAATTGAACAGAAATCTTTACGAATCACCCGAAAAATATGACGGCGCCGAGGTCACGTTGGGCGGCTGGGCGCGCAACATCCGCGATAGCAAGGCATTCGGGTTTATCGACTTGAACGACGGCAGCTGCTTTAAATCGGTGCAAATCGTTTTTGAGCGCGAAAAGATCGCAAACTATGACGAAATCGCCAAACTGAACGTTGGTTCGGCGGTGGTCGTTCGCGGCACCGTTGTGCTTACGCCCGGGGCAAAACAGCCCTTCGAGGTCAAAGCCATCCAAATTGACGTGGAGGGAGCTTCCACGCCCGATTATCCTCTCCAACCCAAGCGCCATACGGTCGAGTATCTACGTGAGCAGGCATACCTGCGCCCGCGCACCAATCTGTTTTCGGCGGTTTTCCGCGTGCGGAGCGAGGCGGCGTTTGCCATTCATTCCTTCTTCCATAGCCGCGGCTTTGTTTACGTGCATACGCCGCTGATCACCGGGTCGGACGCCGAGGGCGCGGGCGAAATGTTCCGCGTGACCACCATCGACCCCGAAAACCCGCCCAGAACGCCGGACGGAAAAGTCGACTGGTCGCAGGACTTTTTCGGCAAGAGCACCAACCTGACCGTTTCGGGCCAGTTGGAAGGCGAAACCTACGCCATGGCCTTCGGCAATATTTACACCTTCGGCCCCACCTTCCGCGCCGAGAATTCCAACACCGCGCGCCACGCCGCCGAGTTCTGGATGATCGAGCCGGAAATCGCCTTTGCCGACCTGAACGACGATATGCAGCTTGCCTGGGATATGATCCAGTATATCATCAAGCATATTCTCCAAAACTGCCGGCAAGAGGTGGAGTTCTTCAACCAGTTTGTGGATAAAACCCTGCTCGAACGCCTGACCAAGCTCTCGGAGAGCGACTACAAAAAGGTGACGTACACCGAGGCGATCGACCTTCTCAAAAAGAGCGGCGCCGAGTTCAAATACCCGGTGGAATGGGGTTGCGACCTGCAAACCGAGCACGAGCGCTACCTCACCGAAAAAATCTACGGTATGCCCATCTTTTTGGTGGACTATCCCAAGGAGATCAAGGCCTTCTATATGCGCATGAATGACGACGGCAAAACCGTTGCCGCAATGGATCTGTTGGTGCCCGGCGTCGGCGAAATCATCGGCGGCAGCCAGCGGGAGGAGCGCATGGACGTGCTGACCGCGCGCATGAAAGAGTGCGGGCTGAAAGAGGAGGACTACTGGTGGTACCTCAACCTGCGGCGCTACGGCGGCACCAAGCACGCCGGCTTCGGGCTCGGGTTTGAACGCATCGTCATGTATCTGACCGGCGTATCGAACATCCGGGACGTCATCCCCTATCCGCGCACGGTCGGAAACGCAGAATTTTGAGAAAGAGGAACGAAATGAAAACGGATATTGTCATTGTCGGCGCAGGACCTGCCGGCATCTTTACGGCGCTGGAAATGATCCGGCGCGGAGCCAAACAAAAAATCGTCATTGTGGAAAAAGGCCAGCCCGTGGAAAAGCGGAGCTGCCCCAAGGCAAAAACCGGGCATTGCATGAACTGCAAGCCATACTGCCATATCACCACCGGGTTTTCGGGCGCGGGCGCGTTCTCGGACGGCAAACTTTCGCTTTCCTGCGAGGTTGGGGGCGACTTGCCGCAGCTCTTGGGCACCGAGCTTGTCCAAAGCGTGACCGACTATACCGACGGCATCTATTTGGAATTCGGAGCCGACACCCACGTAGAGGGCAAGGAGAACACCGAAGAGGTCAAGGAGATCCGCAAGCGCGCCATTATGGCGGGCCTCAAACTGGTGGATTGCCCCATCCGCCATATCGGCACCGAGCGTGCGCACAAGCTTTACGGCGATATTGAAAAATACCTGATTGCAAACGGCATTGAACTTTACTTTGGCTACGAGTGCAACAACCTGATTTTAGAGGGCAACGAGTGCCACGGCGTGATCGTGACCCACGCGGGGAAGACGGAGGAGATCTACGCCGCGCATACGGTGATCGCCACCGGTCGCCGCGGCGCCGATTGGCTGGAAAAACTGTGCGCCGAGCATAACATTGCCCACCTGCCCGGTACGGTTGATATCGGCGTGCGCGTGGAAGTCCGCAACGAGATCATGGAAAAGGTCAACAAGGTGCTGTACGAGTCCAAGCTCATCGGCTATCCGGCGCCCTTCAAAAACAAGGTGCGCACCTTCTGCCAAAACCCCGGCGGCTTTGTCAGTCAGGAAAATTACGATAACGACCTTGCTGTGGTCAACGGCCATTCCTTTAAGGATACCAAGTCGGATAACACCAATTTGGCCATTCTCTGCTCGCACAATTTCTCGGTGCCCTTCAATCAGCCCATCGAATACGCACAAAAGGTCGGGGAACTCACCAATATGCTGGGCGCGGGACATATTCTTGTCCAGCGGTTCGGCGATATTTTGGCGGGCAAACGCACCTGGGAAAAGGAATTGGCGCAATCCAACGTCCGCCCCACGCTGCCGGACGCCGTTGCGGGGGATATCACCGCCGCAATGCCTTACCGCGCCATGACGAACATCATCAATTTCATTCAGGCAATGGATCAGGTCGTGCCCGGCTTTGCTTCGCAGGAAACGCTGCTCTATTCGCCGGAACTTAAATTTTACAGCAACCGCGTCAAAATGGATGAAAACCTGAACACCAATGTCAAGGGCCTGCATTGCCTGGGCGATTCCAGCGGCTGGACGCGCGGACTGATGATGGCTTCTGTCATGGGCGTCATTATGGGCCGGCATTTGGCAGAAGAGAAATGAAAAAAGAGGGATAGTAGATGAAAAAGAAATTTTTATTGGCTTTGACTTTGCTTTTGGCTACGGTGATGTTCTTTTCGGCATGTAGTGAGCCGAAAAAAGCAAAAAGCAAGAGAAGGGCTGGAGTTTACATCACACGGTGACGGAACTTGTTATTTATCTAGAATAGGAACATATTCAAATGCCAGCAGTATAGTTATTCCTAAATTCTCGCCGGACGGAGATGTTGTCACAGGTATTTTCATTGATGCTTCAAAATCATACGAAACAGTCAAAACCATTGTTATCCCAGATAGCATAACTTTAGCTTCGAAATATTCTTTTTCTGCTTTTTCAGCAGTGCAATTTAATTCATATGACAACGCTGAATACGTGGGAACAGAAACTAATCCATATTTTCTATTGGTAACAGCAAAGGATAATTCAATTGCATCCTGTAAAATTCATCCTGATACACAAGTGATTGCCCAGGACGCGTTTTATGATTGCTCGTCTTTGCAATATAATTCATTTAACAATATTGAATATCTTGGAACGGTTGATAATCCGGTTTTTGCATTGATTAAGGTGTCTGATCATTCAATTGTATCCTGTGAGATTCCGTCATATACCAAGATAATTGATACGCGAGATTTCTTTTCTTGCGAATTACTAAAAGATATTGTTGTTTCCGAGGAGAACGCCAATTATTGTTCCATAGACGGCGTATTATATAATAAACCAACAACACAAATTTTGTGTGTCCCGAAAGCAATCGAGGGAAGTGTTAGAGTTCCCTATGGTATTACACATATTTATTCGTCATTTTCAGAACGCACATTTTTATCCAGCGTTAGAATTCCTGATGGGGTAATAAGCATTGGTGAAAACTCGTTTTATCAGTGTTCTTCTTTGGCAAGCATTAGTATTCCTAATAGTGTTGTCGAAATTGGAGAATTTGCTTTTTTTGGGTGTAAATCTTTAACGGAAATAGAGTTGCCCAATAAAATTGCCCAAATTGGCAATTATGCATTTGAACATTGTAAGGAAATTACAAATATCGTTATTCCGAATAGTGTTGTAAATATTGGTCGTGAAGTGTTTTGCGGATGTTATTCATTAACAACTGTGACCATCCCGGACAGTATGACGAACATTGGAGGATATGCATTCGCCTATTGTGATTCCCTAACGAATATTACTTACAAAGGTACCCAAACGCAATGGGATGCCATCAACAAAGTAGAGAAGTGGAACCTTGACACCGGCTCCTACACCATCCATTGCACCGACGGGGATATTGCTAAATAAAATCTAAAATTTTCCGGGGCGGCATTGCCGCCCCGGTTTTCTCATTTGCTGGACTTTTGTTTGGCTCCCTATGTGCAACATTTGCCTTTGGCAAACGGGAGCTGGCGCCGTATGGCGCCTGTGGGATTGTAAAAAAGAGACGTTTTCTCTTGACTTTTTGATTCCGATATTATATAATAGATATGTTATATCTTTTTGGGGGAGGTACCGCCATGCGGCTGGATAAAATGCTTTCGGAATGCGGCGTTGCCTCGCGCAGTGAGGTCGCCCGCGCCTGTCGCAAGGGGCTTGTCCTTGTCAACGGTGCCCCCGCCGCCAAGCCCGATTTGCAGGTGGACGAAACCACCGCAGCCGTGGTTTATTGCGGCGCGCCGGTGCGCTATCGCAAATTCGTCTATCTCCTGCTCAACAAGCCGGCCGGCTACATCAGCGCGACCGAGGACGGGAGCGATCCGGTGGTGACCGACCTGTTGCCCCCCGAATACCGCCGTATGGGAATTTTCCCCTGCGGAAGATTGGATAAATATACCGTCGGGCTCATGCTCCTCACCAACGACGGTGACCTTTCCCACCGCCTGCTCGCTCCCAAAAATCACGTTGCCAAATCCTATCGGTTTGCCTGCGAAAATCCACTTTCCGAAAACGATCAATCGGCTTTAGAAGCCGGGGTGGACATTGGCGGCTACCGCACCAAACCCTGCCAAATCGAGCTGACCGCCCCCTGCGAGGGAACCATCACCATTACCGAGGGCAAATACCACCAAATCAAGCGGATGCTGGAAGCGGTGGGCAACAAAATCACCTTTTTGGAGCGCGTTACCTTCGGTGGCATTGCCTTGCCCCAAAACCTCGCCCGCGGCGAGTGGCGTGAACTGACGAATCAAGAATTGGACTTATTAAAAAATCATTGAGATAAAGGAACCGAACATGAACATTCTGCAAACGCTCGCAACCGAATTTCACCTGACGAACGATCAGGTGGAAAAAACCGTCGCCCTGATCGACGAGGGCAACACCATCCCCTTTATTGCCCGTTACCGCAAGGAAGTGACCGGCTCTTTGGATGACGCCGTTCTGCGCGACCTTTACGACCGCCTGACCTTTTTGCGCAATCTGGAAAAACGCAAGCAGGAAGTGTTTGACCTGATTTCGGCGCAGGAGAAGATGACGCCCGAAATTGAGGCCGCCATTTCCGGCGCCAAAACCATTACCGAGGTCGAGGACATTTACCGTCCCTTCCGCCCGCACCGCAAAACGCGCGCCTCGGTGGCAAGAGAAAAGGGGCTGGAACCGCTTGCCGAGCTGATTTTCGCGCAGGAAAAGACCTATTCGCCATCCATCGAAGAGCAGGCCGAGGGCTACATCAACGAGGAAAAAGGCGTGCTTTCTGTCGAGGAAGCTTTGCAAGGCGCGCGCGACATTATCGCCGAGGATATTTCGGACAACGCCGAATACCGCAAGGAGCTCCGCGCCCTGACATTCAACCTCGGCACATTGAATTCCAAAGCCGCCAAAGAGGAAGATTCGGTTTACGCGCAGTATTACGACTATTCCGAGGCGCTTAAAAAGGTGGCTCCCCACCGTGTTCTTGCCCTTAACCGCGGCGAGAAAGAGGAATTTTTGAAAGTTTCCGTCGCCGTGGACGAGGACGCCGTACTGCAAGGTCTGCGCCAAAAAATTTTGGCAACCAACGGCAGCCCCGCAACCGAGCACGTTGCCGCCGCCCTGACCGACAGCTACGAGCGTCTGATCGCGCCGTCCATCGAGCGCGAAATTCGCAGCGATTTGTTTGATAACGCCAGCGAGGGCGCGATCAAACTGTTTGGCGAGAACCTTTCGCACCTGCTTATGCAATCCCCCCTCAAAGGCAAAACGGTCATGGGTTTTGACCCCGGCTATGCCCACGGCTGCAAGCTCGCCGTGGTGGATCGCACCGGAAAGGTGGTCGATACTGCCGTGATCTACCCGGTCAAGCCGCGCGAGGATATTCCGCGCAGCAAAGAGGTGGTCAAACGGCTGGTGGCAAAACACAACGTGGACGTTATTGCCATCGGCAACGGAACGGCCTCCAAGGAGAGCGAAATCTTTATTGCCGGCCTCTTAAAAGAGATCGACCGCGACGTAAAATATATTGTGGTCAGCGAGGCGGGCGCGTCCATCTATTCGGCTTCCAAAATCGCTACCGAGGAGTTCCCGGACTTTGACGTGATGCAGCGCAGCGCCGTTTCCATCGCACGCCGCTTGCAGGATCCGCTTGCCGAACTCATCAAAATCGACCCGAAGGGCATCGGCGTAGGGCAATACCAGCACGATATGAAACAGGCGCGGCTGGACGAGGCGCTGGGCGGCGTGGTGGAAGATTGCGTCAACGCCGTTGGCGTGGATATCAACACCGCTTCCTATCTGCTCCTTTCCTATATTTCAGGCATCAATCTTGCCTCGGCAAAGAATATTGTGAAATACCGCGAGGAGAACGGCGAGTTTTCCATGCGCTCCCAGTTGCTCAAAGTGCCGCGCGTGGGCGCAAAGGCCTATGAGCAGGCGGCCGGATTTTTGCGTATTCCCGGCGGCAAAGAGATTTTTGACAACACCGGCGTTCACCCCGAATCCTACGAGGCCGCCGAAAAAATGCTTGCCCGTTTCGGCTACACCAAAGAGGACGTGCGGGAAGGGAAGCTCGGCGACCTTGCGGAAAAGGTCAGGGCCGCGGGCGTGAAAAATCTGTGCGCCGAGCTTGGTATCGGCGAGCCGACTTTAAACGATATCGTAACCGAACTGCTCAAACCGGGGCGCGACGTCCGCGATTCGCTTCCGCCTCCCGTTCTGCGCGACGATATATTGAGCTTGGAAGACCTGAAACCCGATATGGAATTGACCGGAACGGTGCGCAACGTGATCGACTTCGGCGCGTTTGTGGATATCGGCGTGCATCAGGACGGTCTGGTGCATATCTCCCAAATTGCCGATCGGTATGTCAAGCATCCTTCCGAGGTCGTCAAGGTGGGCGATATTGTAAAAGTTCGCGTTTTGAGCGTGGACGTTGCCAAAAAGAGAATTGCCCTTACCATGCGCAAAAAGCCCTGAAAAGGTGGTAAAATCTGCAAAATCCGCCTGTTTTGGAGCACTTTTATACAATTTGCACAATTCAAAAGCGAAAATTTTGGGGAAAATCATATCTTTCATTTTGCCGCGAAATTTGCTATAATATAACA
>JBGUNW010000318.1:0-1729 GCA_045117555.1 Eubacteriales bacterium | reverse complement strand
AGGCTGCCCTCAGCGGGGCAGAACTCAGGGACGGTAAGTGGGTTGCGGGCGACGCCGATTATGTCAAGCGCTTTGCAAGTCTCGTTGATTCCCAAGAACAGCTGGTCAGTTACGTGTATAAGGAGGCTGTTTCGCCGCATCTTGCCGCCCGTAAAGAAGGAAACCCTGTAGAGCTTTCGAAGGTCCGCGAAGATTTCGAGGCGGCTTGCAAACGTCACGAATTTATTTTCGCCGAAGGTTCCGGCGGAATTATTTGCCCCATTCGCTACGACGGCGGTGCTGCCACAGGTATTGATGATGTCGCAAAAACCGTGCCGCAAAAAATTTTTCTCGTAGATATTATCAAGGCGTTAAATTTGCCAATCCTTGTGGTGACCACGGCGGCACTAGGTTCCATCAATGCCTGCGTTCTTACCGTAGAATACGCAAGGTCTCGAGGAATCAACGTTCACGGCTTGATCGTGAACCGCTACGGCATGAGCAAAAATTTCGAGATGGAAGATGACAACATCAAGATGATGCAAGACTTGACCGGGTTACCTGTTTTTGCTAAAATTTCTGAAGGGGACAATGATTTAGGAGTCGATAAAACTTTCTAGATTTGGCCCGTATGAATTTTGATAGCGAACACCTGTGGCACCCTTACGCGGCGCTCAGGAATACACCTGCACGTTTTTTAGCAAAAAAAGCTCACGGCACGACCATTGAAACAGCCGATGGGCTGAAACTTATAGATGCCGTGTCTAGCTGGTGGTGCATGGCGCACGGACACAATGCTCCCGAAATCGTAGAAGCGATCCAGAAGCAGAGCGAAAAGATGTGCCACGTGATGTTCGGCGGGTTCACCCATGAACCTGCTATTGAACTTGGCAAGCACCTTGTAAAATTCTTGCCCGAGGCCTGAACAGGATTTTCTATGCGGATTCGGGCAGCATTGCCGTAGAATGTGCCGCCAAGATGGCGGTGCAATACCAGCATTCCCTTGGTCGTGCTGAACGTTGCAAGCTGGTGGCTTTGAAAGGCGGGTATCATGGGGATACGGCCGGAGCCATGGCGCTCAGCGACCCCGACGGAATGCATGTGCTTTTCCGTGGAATCATGCCGCAACATTATTTTGCCGAGCGCCCGAACTGCCGTTTTGACGCCCCTTGGGACGATAACGACTTTGTCTCGATGGAGCGTGTTGTGGAAGAGCACGGGAGCGAAATTGCCGCCATCATTTGCGAGCCCGTTTTTCAGGGTGGAAACGGTATGTGGCTCTACAATGCGGGCTACCTAAAACGCCTCCGCAAGCTTTGCGACGAAAAAGGCATCCTGTTGATTCTGGATGAAATCGCTTCTGGTTTTTACCGCACGGGACCGCGATTCGCGATGATGCATGCGGGGATAAAGCCCGACATTTTGTGTATCGGCAAGGCCCTTACCGGCGGAAGCATTACCATGGCCGCCTGCGTCGCTTCGGAGAATGTGGCCGAAACCATTACGAACAGCAAGATTCCGGCATTCATGCACGGGCCCACCTACATGGCGAACCCGCTGGCATGCGCTGCAGGTATTGCCTCCCTTACGCTTTTTGAAAATCGAGACTATGCAGGCGAAGTCGCCCGAATCGAAAAGCGGCTCCGTGCAAATCTGGAACCACTCCGCAATCTCGAAAACGCCGCGGATGTGCGGGTTCTTGGCGCCATCGGTGTTCTGGAGCTAAAGGCAAAACCATCCGCAGACGATA
>JBGUNW010000317.1:0-4816 GCA_045117555.1 Eubacteriales bacterium | reverse complement strand
GGGGCGGGGGACATTTTCTTGCAAGAAAAGTCCCCCGCCCCTTTCAAGGTCTTCCTAAACTCTTAAAGTTCAGCGAAGTATTTAATGGTGCGAACCATCTGGCTGGTGTAGGAGTTCTCGTTATCGTACCAAGCAACAACCTGCACCTGGTAGGTGTTATCGTCGATTTTCGCAACCATGGTCTGGGTCGCGTCGAAGATGGAGCCGTGAGTCTCGCCAATGATATCGGAAGAAACGAGCTGCTCTTCGGTGTAGCCGAAGGAAGCCGAGGAAGCGGCCTTCATAGCGGCGTTGATGCCCTCAACGGTGATGTCCTTGCCCTTCACAACGGCAACCAGAATGGTGGTGGAGCCGGTAGGTACGGGAACGCGTTGAGCCGAGCCGATGAGCTTGCCGTTCAGTTCGGGAATGACAAGTCCGATTGCCTTTGCGGCGCCGGTGGAGTTGGGAACAATGTTCACAGCAGCGGCGCGAGCGCGGCGGAGGTCACCCTTTCTGTGGGGGCCGTCGAGCACCATCTGGTCGCCGGTGAAGGCGTGAACGGTGGTCATGATACCGGACTGAATGGGAGCGTAATCGTTCAGGGTCTTTGCCATGGGAGCCAGGCAGTTGGTGGTGCAGGAAGCGGCGGAAATGATCTGATCATCGGCGGTCAGGGTGTTCTCGTTGACCGAGAAGACGATGGTTTTCAGATCCTTGCCGGCGGGAGCGGAAATAACAACTTTCTTTGCGCCCGCGTTGATGTGCGCCATGGATTTTTCCTTGGAGGTGTAGAAACCGGTGCATTCCAGAACAACGTCCACTTTCAGTTTCTTCCAGGGAAGGTTTGCGGCGTCTTTCTCCGCGTAAATTTTGATGGTCTTGCCGGCAACGGTCAGGGTGCCTTCCTCGTCGTTTGCGCTGACGGTGTCAGCCAGAGCGTATCTGCCCTGTGCCGAGTCGTATTTCAGCAGGTGAGCGAGCATCGAGGGTTTGGTAAGGTCGTTGATGGCAACGATGGTATAGCCCTTTGCGCCGAACATCTGACGGAACGCCAAGCGGCCGATACGACCGAAACCGTTGATTGCAACTTTTACATTTGCCATTGGAAAAAATCCTCCGTTTTTTCAATTTCTGAATGGAGCGCCCCGAAATCGGAGCCCTTCTTCTTCATTTTCTATTTTACAGCATTTTTTCCCAATTTGCAAGTAGTTTGTGAAAAAATCCGCATTTTTGTGAGAGATAGATAAATTCAAAGTGAAAATCAGGGGTTTTGCGGGCGATTTGACGCATTTTCGTCCGTCTTTTTGCCCGCAAACCGAAAGCGAATGAGCGCGGGAAGATTGCGAAGGCGGCGGGGTTCGGTCACCATGCGCCAAGCCCACTCCATGTTCGCCGAACGGACAAACTCCGGGGCGCGGCGAACGCGGCCCGCCCAAACGTCCAAACTGCCGCCGAGTCCCGCGGCAATGCGGACCGAGGGAAGAAAGCCGATGCTTTCGCGAATCCACTGCTCCTGAACGGGAAACCCGAAGCAAACCAGCAAAATGGACGGCTTGCAGGAATTGATAATACCCAAAAGGCGGCGATTTTCTTCCCCGTGTCGATTGAAATAGCCCCAAAAGCAGCCGCAAATACAAAGACCGGGGAACTTTTTTTGCAAATTTTTCGCCGCCGCGGGAGCAACGCCGTCGCCGCCGCCCAACAAAAAGACGCGCTCGCCGCGCTCGGCCGCAACGGCAAGCAGACGCTCGGCAAAATCAATGCCGGCAACGCGCTCGCGCAAAGGGGTTCCCTGGCGGCGCGCCGCCGAGAGGATGCCGGCGCCGTCGGGCAGGACAAGCGAGGCCGAATTGACAAGCCGGCAGAGCGTTGGGTCGCGCAAGCAGGCGTCGGCGATCAGCGCGTTGGGCGTAACTACCGTTTGCGGCTCTCCATGGTCGCGCAGGGCGCGACGAACCGCCTCGTCCATGCTCAAATTGTCAAATTGAATGCCGAAAACCGTTACCTTCCCCATGTCAAGCTCCTTTTCCAAATGCAAATGTTGTGGCAATAGTATGCCACAAAAAAGGCGCAAAAAAGCACGAATTTCGGAACGGCAACATTTGGAAAAATTGAAAAATAAAAAAAGGCGGCATTGCCGCCAAGGTCAACGACGGGCGGGGTCGTTGCTCTCGCCCAAAATATAATCAATGCTGGTATCGTAAAATCGGGAAAGCTGAATGAGAATGTGGGTTGGAATATCGTTCTCGCCGGTTTCGTACTTGGAATAACCCGTTTGCGACATTCCAAGCATTTTCGCCACCTGCGTCTGGTTCAAATCGCGGTCTTCGCGCAGGTCCCGCAGGCGAGGATACATAGCCAAATTCCCCCTTCTCTTTTTTTTCATTATACAATAATCTGTTTCAGGGTATTGACATTTAATCTGAAATAGGTTATAATGGTAGTTGACATTTTTTGTCAATACAGAAAAAGGGGAAATAAACCTTATGAAAAAAATTACATTTGTCTTGGCGCTTTTGTTGGCGCTGACACTGCTGTTTTCGGCGTGCGCGCAAACGGCGGGCAAAACGAGCGACCTTTCCGCGCTGAAATGGTCCAACGAGCTTGCGTTCCAACGCGCGCAGGATTTGGGCTATGAGGGAACGCTGGAAGAGTTCCTTGCCGGCCTTCGCGGCGCGGACGGAAAAAACGGCGTTAACGGCGTTGGCATTTCTCTGCTTTCGGTCAATGCGGCCGGTGAGCTGATCGTCACCCTGACCGACGGAACCGATTTGAACCTCGGCGTTGTCAAAGGCGAAAAGGGGGATAAGGGCGACAAAGGCGATACCGGCGTCGGCATTTCCAAAACCGAGATCAACGCGGACGGCGAGCTGATTTTGACCTTGACCGACGGAACGGTCGTCAATCTCGGCGTTGTCAAGGGTGAAAAAGGCGAACCCGGAACCGCGGCCGCAAAAGGCGATCCCGGTGAACAAGGCCCGCAGGGCGAACAAGGCCCGCAGGGCGAGCAAGGTCCGCAGGGTGAGCAAGGCCCGCAAGGAGAGCAAGGTCCCCAAGGCGAGCAAGGCCCGCAGGGCGAACAAGGCCCGCAGGGTGAACAAGGCCCGCAGGGTGAACAAGGTCCGCAGGGCGAAAAGGGCGATACCGGCGCACAAGGCGACAAAGGTGATACCGGTGTTGGAATTGCCATCATTGAAATTGAAAACGGTGATTTGTTTGTTACTTTGACCAACGGCGCTAAAATACTTTTACATACCTATGTATGGATAGAAGAAACTTCGCCCACCTGTACCCAAATCGGAGTCAAAGCACACTATACCTGCAAGGGGTGCGGAAAGCTCTTTGATAATAACAAACACGAGGTAACTACTGAATCCCTTATCATTCCGGCACTTGGTCATACCGAAAAAATTGATGTAGCAGTTGCTCCCACTTGCACCAAAACCGGCTTGACCGAGGGAAAGCATTGCTTGGTTTGCCATGCAACGCTTGTTGCACAAGCCAGTATTCCGGCAAATGGGCATACCGATGTGATTGATGCTCCTTATGTTGCACCGACTTGTACGGAACCCGGTCTGACCGAGGGAAAACATTGTTCGGTTTGCGGTAAAATAATTTCAGAACAAACAATTATTCCGGCAAGACATACCGAAGTAATTGATCCCGCTGTTGCACCGACTTGCACCGAATCCGGTTTGACCGAAGGCAAACATTGTTCCGCTTGCGGAAACGTTTTGATAGCACAAAACCTGGTGGAAGCACTTGGACATAACTACGGTGAGTGGATTGAAGAGGTTTCTCCAACGTTCACGCAAACTGGCAAAAAAGCACATTATCATTGCGAAAGATGTGAAAAGAATTTCAATGAAGTCTATGCAGAAATGGAAGATATCACCATCCCGGTCCTTTATTCCAGCAAAGGCTTACAGTTCACCTCTAAAAGTGGCGGAACCTGCTATGTTGGGGGCATTGGAACCTGCACGGATTCAGATGTCATTATTCCCGATTATTCTCCTGCCGGAGATCGTGTGACTGGTATTGATTGGAGTGCGTTCGAGGGTTGCACCGGTTTAACGAGCGTAACCATCCCGAATAGCGTGATCAGCATTGGAAGTGAGGCCTTTTCTGGTTGCACCGGCTTGACGAGCGTGATCATTCCAAACAGTGTGACCAACATTGGAAGTTCTGCGTTCTACAATTGCACCGGCTTGAAAGGCATTTATATTACTGACCTTGCAGCATGGTGTGGAATTTCATTTGATAGTTTTAGCGCAAACCCGTTGTATTATGCGAAGAAACTTTACATCAACGAAGAGTTGGTAAGTGGAGATTTGGTGATTCCGGACAGTGTGACTGGTATTGGAAAGTATTCGTTCCGTAATTGCACTGGCTTGACGAGTGTAACCATCGGAAATCGCGTGACCGGTATTGGAGATTATGCATTTTATGGTTGCACCGGTTTGACGAGCGTGATCATTGGCAATAGCGTGACTACCATTGGGGATCAGGCGTTTTATAATTGCAAGGGCTTGACGAGCGTTACCATCCCGGATAGTGTGAATAGCATTGGAAGTATGACATTTTACTTGACGAGCGTGACATACCAAGGCACGATGGAACAATGGAATGACATCAGCAAAGGTGCTTATTGGAACTACAACAACACCCAAAATTATACCATCCATTGCACCAATGGTGATATTGAAAAATCATAACAACAAAACATTTGGGGCGGCGATGCCGCCCCGTTTTTAATATGTCCCAAAGGTTTTTGAAAGGGGAAAAGGCGCGGAAAAGGGGGAAACTTTTTGCAAAAAGTTTCCCCCTTTTCCGC
>JBGUNW010000316.1:0-1555 GCA_045117555.1 Eubacteriales bacterium | reverse complement strand
ACGTCTACGAAGGAACTTGCGCGATTGGTTATGCGATTTCTAAAGGCGTCCTGACGGAAGAGGGCGCAAAGAACGCCGTTCGCCTCGCGTATATCGCCGCGCTGGAACTTCCTTTGACGAACAACGGCAAGGACTTCAACGCCGAGGTCAAAGACCTAATGGAAAAGCTGGAAGAAAAGGGAAAAAGCGTCTTAGCGCTTGCACGTCTTCAAAACGTCCTTTATCACGTCCTCCGTATCGAATGCTGAAAACAGGGCGCGGCGTCGCCCCGCAAGGGGCGGCGTCCTTTCCAAAAAACTATAGGCGAAAAAACCAAGACTGTGATAATTATAGACGTTGCGAATGACGCGACGAAACAATAACCCGAATTTAAAGGAGTTAGAACTATGACAACGGAAGAAATGAAACGTGAAATTATCCACCTTCAAACGCTTGTCGAAGACGTTCCGCGCCTGATCAAAATGCGCGATAAACTCTCGGACAATAAGGAACGGCAAACGCTTTACCACGCAATAGCCGAACTTCTAGGCGGTTTTCCAACGGCGCAAATTGAAATAGCCCGCTGGTATCGCGACCACGCGAAAAATTATGACTCCGGCATGACGGAATCGTTAAACTGGTATTGTGATTTCCTCACGAATCCGTCGTATAAAGAGGAATATCCGCAATACTGGGGCGAAGCAAAATCGACCGTCAACGAACACCACCCCGGTTATATTAAATAACCCGCGAAGAAGCAAAAACGGAACGCGACGCCCTGACGGAGTTCAGGGCGTTTTTTATCGGATAAAAAAACTATAGGTAAAAAATCCAAGACGATGATAATAATACTCGTTGCAAGTGAAGCAACGCGAAACAACCACCCAATTTAAAAGGAGTTAGAACTATGTCAACTCGAAGCTATATCGCTATTCAATACACTAACGGAACTTGCCGCTCGTCGTACTGCCACTGGGACGGCTATCCGGAACACAACGGGCTGATCCTGTGCGAAAGCTACAAGACACGCGCCGACGTTGAAAAGCTAATCGAACTCGGTTCCCTTTCGTCGCTCGACGACACGCCGGAAAAATGCTTTGCTTACCACCGCGACCGAGGCGACGAATACGACCCGCCGACCGTCCATAAAAACCGTCAGGAACTGATCGAATACTTCAAAGGCTCTTGGGCTGAATACATTTACCTGTATGTTTTAGGGACTTGGCTTTGCTACGACTGCCACGCCGACGAACCGAAATTCGTTCCGCTTGACCTTAACGACCTACGCGCCAAACGTACAGCGATGCTGGACCGCATGTATCAGAGGCGCAGAGAAAACTGAAACAGACGACAAAACGCCCCGCGTAAACGGGGCGCCCTTAGAAAAACTATAGGAGAAAAATCAGCGACGGCGATAATAATACTCGTTGCAAGTGAGCAACGCAATCAATCCACCACAAAATAAGGAGTTAGAATTATGTCAACACGTTCTTTCATCGGAATTGAGAATCACGACGGAACCGTTCGCGCTATTTACTGTCACCATGACGGCTACTTGGAACACGTCGGGAACGTT
>JBGUNW010000315.1:0-10509 GCA_045117555.1 Eubacteriales bacterium | reverse complement strand
AACCGTAAACCCGCCGTAAACCTCCTGCAACGCCGCCTCTACGCGCTCGCGCAGGGCTTTGTCCTCGCGGACGACATCCAGAAATTGCCGCATCAGCTCGTCGCGTTTGTCTTTGAGCAGTTTGTGCCCTCTGCGCGCGGTTTGGTAGCGTTTTTGATAGCTCTTCATTTCCATGCGCGTGGGATTCACCCGAATTTCCGCCATGTCATCCTCCTTTCCGAACGCATTGCATCATCATTTATTCTTTTGCGTTCTGTTTCCAATATTTTTCCAAAAGCTCGGGTTTGATTCGCTTCATTTCACTACGCGGCAGAATGGTGAGCAGTTTCCAACCAAGGTCCAGCGTTTGTTCAATGGAGCGGTTTTCATAGAAGCCCTGGTTGATATACTCGGCCTCGAAAGCGTCGGCAAACTTTGCGTAAAGACGATCGACCGGGGAAAGCGCCGCCTCGCCAAGCACCACCATAAGTTCTCTTGCCTCTTTGCCGCGCGCATAGGCGGAAAAGATCTGGTTCATGGTATTGGCGTGGTCCTCGCGCGTTTTTCCTTCACCGATTCCCTTATCCTTCAAACGGGAAAGCGACGGCAAAACGTCTACCGGCGGCAGATACCCTTTGCGGTAAAGCTCGCGCGAGAGAATGATTTGCCCTTCGGTGATATACCCGGTCAAGTCGGGAATGGGGTGGGTCTTATCGTCTTCCGGCATGGTCAAAATCGGGATCATGGTAATGGAACCGTCCGAACCCATTTTGCGGCCGGCTCTTTCATAGAGCGTTGCAAGGTCGGTATACAAGTATCCGGGATAACCGCGGCGGCCGGGCACCTCTTTGCGCGCGGCGGAAACCTCGCGCAGGGCCTCGGCATAGTTGGTAATATCGGTCATAATGACCAGCACGTGCATATTGCACTCGAATGCCAGGTACTCGGCAGCGGTGAGCGCCATACGAGGCGTGGAAATACGCTCGATGGCGGCGTCGGACGCCAGGTTGATAAACAGCACGGTGCGATCCAGCGCGCCGGTTTTGCGGAAATCGGAAATGAAGAAGTCGGCTTCCTCAAAGGTGATACCGATTGCGGCAAACACAACGGCAAACTTTTCGTTGCTGCCAAGCACCTTTGCCTGCCGTGCGATTTGCGCCGCCAAGTTGGCGTGCGGCAAACCGGAGCCGGAGAAAATGGGCAGTTTCTGACCGCGGACCAGCGTATTCAAGCCGTCAATACTCGAAACGCCGGTTTGAATAAACTCGGAAGGATAGTAGCGCGCGGCGGGGTTGATCGGCGTACCGTTGATATCCAACGATTTTTCGGGAATGAGTTTTGCGCCGCCGTCGATCGGCTCGCCCATACCGTTGAAAACGCGGCCGAGCATTCCTTGGGAAACCGGCAACTCTACCCCGTGGCCGGAAAAGCGCACCTTACTGCTGGAAAGGTTGAGCCCAGCGGCCGATTCAAACAACTGGACCAGCACGTTCTTTCCGTTCACTTCCAGAACGCGACAACGGCGGACTTCACCGTTGGGCAGTTCAATCTCGCCCAACTCGTCGTATTTTACGCCTTCCACCTGACGCACCAGCATCAGCGGTCCGGCAACTTCCTCAATGGTTCTGTATTCTCTCATCATGGTCAGTTTTCCTCCCGTGCGCTCTTGATCAGCCGATCCATTTCGGCGGTGATCTGCGCTTCGATTGCGGCAAATTCGGTTTTGAATTCGCTTTCGGGAATGGATTTTGCACGGCCGATGCTCTCGTGCACCGGGAGCGTTGCAATATCCTCAATATCGGCGCCCGCTTCAATGGCGCGTTTGCCTTCGTCGGCAAACAGGAAGATCAGGCGCAGCATGGCGTGCTGTTTTTCCAATGAAGTGTAGCTATCCACGTCAATAAACGCGTTTTGCTGCAAAAAGTCCTCGCGGATCGACTGCGCAACGTCCAGTTTCAGGCGATCCTCGGCCGAAAGCGCGTCCATACCGACGAGCTTGACGATTTCCTGCAAGTCGGCCTCTTCCTGCAAAACGCGCAGGCAACGGTCAACCAGTTTGGTCCAATCCTTTGCCACGTGCTCGGAGAACCACTCCTCCAAGCGTTCGCGGTAAAGCGAATAGGAAGTAAGCCAGTTGATTGCCGGGAAGTGACGGCGGTAAGCCAGCGAGGAATCCAACCCCCAGAACACCTTGACGATGCGGAGGGTGGCCTGCGTGACCGGCTCGGAAATATCGCCGCCCTGCGGAGAAACGGCGCCAATGGCCGAAAGTGCGCCGAGGCGACCTTCGCTGCCCAGGCAAACGACCTTTCCGGCGCGTTCGTAGAACTGCGCCAAACGAGAGGTCAAATAAGCGGGATACCCTTCCTCACCCGGCATTTCTTCCAGTCGGCCGGACATTTCGCGCAACGCCTCGGCCCACCGGGAGGTGGAATCGGCGATGACGGCGACCGAATAACCCATATCGCGGAAGTATTCGGCAATGGTAATGCCCGTATAAATAGACGCTTCGCGTGCCGCAACCGGCATATCCGAAGTGTTGGCGATCAGCACCGTGCGCTCCATGAGCGATTTGCCGGTGCGCGGGTCGGTCAGTTCGGGAAACTCGCGCAAAACGTCGGTCATTTCGTTGCCGCGTTCGCCGCAGCCGATATAGACCACCAAATCCACGTCGCTCCATTTTGCAAGCTGGTGCTGAACCACCGTTTTGCCCGAACCGAACGGGCCGGGAACGCAGGCGGTTCCGCCCTTTGCGATCGGAAAGAGCGCGTCAATGGGGCGCTGACCGGTGATCATGGGGTCGACCGGCGGAAGCTTTTCCCGGTACGGGCGGGATACGCGCACCGGCCACTTTTGCATGAGTGTAATTTCCTGTACGCTTCCGTCCGCCAGTTTCAAATGCCCGATCGCGTCGGCAACCGTGTAATCGCCCTCGGAGAGGTCAACGATGGTACCCGACGTTTTCGGCGGAACGAGGATTTTGTGCAGGATCACTTCATTTTCCTGCACCGTTCCGTAAATATCGCCGCCGGAAACGGCCTCTCCCGCTTGTCTTGCGGGAACAAAATGCCATACCTTGCTGCGATCCAGCGCCTTTTCGTCAATCCCGCGGATCAGGTTGGACCCGTATTTGACGCGCATGGTTTCCAGCGGGCGTTGAATTCCGTCAAAAATATTGGTTAAAAGTCCGGGGCCGAGTTCCACCGAAAGCGGTGTTCCCGTAGATTCCACGCGGTCGCCGCGGCCAAGGCCGGCGGTTTCCTCGTAAACCTGGATGGAAGCGCGATCTCCGTGCATTTCGATGATCTCGCCGATCAGCCGGTTTTTCCCCACGTGAACCACGTCAAACAAATTTGCCTCTCTCATGCCCTCGGCAATGACCAGAGGTCCCGATACTTTACGAATTTTTCCCTCAACCATTTTCCCGGTTATTTCCTTTCTTCGTTTTCGGTTTGCGCCGTTTCGTTGTTCTTAAACAGAATATCCGCACCCACGGCGCGTTCCACCGCCTGGCGCAAATTGTTCATTCCATAGCCGGTAGAGCCGCCGGGAGCCGGAATGGAAACGATTGCCGGCAGGGGCATATCGCGGTATTTTGCGGTTTCCTCTTCCAGTTGGGCGGCATAATCCTCGGTGAGAAAAATGACCCCGTACTCCTGCGAGCGCGCCATGGAATGCAGTTCCTTTGCCGCGTCGGCCACCGACGAGGCCTCGTGAACTGAAAAGCCGAGCGCCATGAAACCGAGAACGGCATCCCGGTTTCCGATAATTCCGATTTTATAGTTCATTCAAGCGGATCCTTTCTCCGATAATTTTCGGGGATAACCCGGCTTCCACCCCCGCCAGAACGATGCGAAGATTGCGCACTTCGTATTCGACCGAGGCAAGATAGGCAAGCAACACTTCTTCGCCAAACACAAGCCATTTTGCCTGCCGGATCGACGAGATCCAGAAATTGTCCGCCGCGCGTTCAATCGCCGTAAGAGTTGACGAGGTACCCACTCCCGCGGAAAATTGGCTGTAATCGGTGCGACCGACCATTTCCCAAAAGGTAGCTTCCCCTTCGTTGTAGGCATTCTCCAAAGAGTCCTTTTCCAGCTCGCCGCCTTCAATGAAGGAATCGCGCAGCATCAATTTTCCGGCTTCCTCGCTTTTCATGCGCAACAGGCGCAGGCAGATGAGCAGGTTGGTCAGGTCGATCTTTTGCATAACAATCTGCCGGGCAAATTTGTTTTTGCCCGCGTCGGCAAGCATAGCGGCGTAGCAGGCGCGATCCAGAATCAGATCCACCCATTGCGGGTTCCCGGTTTTGCTGAACGCGTCGCTCGCTTCGCGCGCGGCCGTGGCGAATGGCTCCTCTAAACTTTCAAATTCATTTTTTTGCGCGCAGGCCAAAATGGTTTGCGCGTCAAGATTGCCGAAATCAAACAGCATGGGCGCGGGGTCTACCCCACGCTTGACGCATTTGATTGCGGCTTTGATATTGTTGCAATCATACTGCCACCGGAAAATGCGCACGAACGGTGCGTCCTCGGTTCCCTCCTGCACCTCGGCATATGCCCGGCGCAAGCGCAAAAGGAGCGTGTCCTCGCGCAAAAAGGCCCCCGTTTCGGGATCGCGTTTGACCTCTACGCCAAACTCGGTAAGCAGTTCTACGCAACGTTCCGTATCCGGCGCCGCGATCAGCCGCTCCAATTTTTCGCGCCCGATCAGGGCGTTTTCCAGGGCGCTGACCCTTGCGCAGGCAAACAGGTAGTCTTCCATTTTCTTCCGCCTTTCCCGTTACGGTGTTTCCGCCGCGAAAAGGGTACGGCTGACGTCGGTTTCCAGATCGCGCCGCAACAGCGAGAAGAGCATTTCAAACGAGCAGTTGGACTCCACTTCTCCGTACCGCAAGACGGCGCCGCCGCGAATGTTGACGGTATCACCGGCCAGGACGATCTTGTTCAGGTTCTCCTTGCCGATCTTGCCGGAAAGCGTTTTGCAAATGCCGTCAACAACCGTTTTGCCGATCTTTTTGCGGTCTTTGTCGTTCAAAAGGACCTCGCATTTTTCGGCAACCGCTTCCTCCTCCGCTCCGTAAAGGGCAAGGTTTTTCTCCTCGGTGGTAAACAGCTCCTCAACCGCCGCGGAAAGCAGGCCGATTACAAGTTTGGCATACTCTTCATCGGGCAGATTTTCAATTTTATCAAACGCGCTTTGGAAAACCGATTCGATCAGTTCGCTTCGCTTTTCGCCAACCACATTTCTTCCCGCCATGGCGGCGGAAGATTTGGCGCGCACCAAAAGATCACGGGTCTTCTGCTCGATTTCCCGCTCGCCGGATTTGCGGATCGCGGCGACCTTTTCTTCATATCCTGCCCGGATACGGTCGCACTCCGCTTGCGCCGAGGCAAGAATTTCGTTTGCCTGATCCTTTGCCGCGGTGATGATTTTATCCGTAATTCGATTCAATCCGTTCGTAGCCAACGGTGTTTCTCCTTTCCGTTTTGCTTTCTTTCGTTACTTTTCTCCGATTGATTATGCAAACAGAATGAGCAACAGCGAAACAAGGACCGCGAAAATAGCGTAGGTTTCTACCAGAGATGCCGAAATAATGGCTTTACCGGTTGCTTCGGGGCGTTTTGCCAACACCTTGATACCGGCCGCGGCAACTTCGCCCTGCTTGATGGCCGAAAACAGGCCGCCGAACGCGATGGGAAGCGAAGCCACAAAGTAATACGCACCCTGCGTGAGCGTTACGTCAGCCGCACCGCCGGAGAGAAGACCGATTTTGAAAATGATCATAAACGAGGTAACAAGACCGTAAATACCCTGCGTCATAGGGAGGGCCTGCAACAGGAATGCTTTACCGAATTTGTTGGGGTCGTCGCTGATCAGTCCGCTGGTTGCCTTTGCCACCAGGTTAACGCCTTTTGCGGAGCCGATGCCGGCAAACAGCGTTGCGAATGCCGCGCCGAGAAGCGCGAGGTTGGTGCCTGTAAAAATATTTTCCCAAATGTTCATAGTTCCAAATCTCCTTTTTGTTTTGGTTTTTATGTGAATTTTAATTAGAGCCTTGCGTAACGTCTTCCGAATACTCCTCTGTCGGAAGGGCGGGTTTGAACGGCTCGCCGCCGTCCTCATAGAACTTGCCGAAGAACTCGATATATTGGAGTCTTGCGGCGTGGACGAAGGTGCCGAGAATGTTAATAGCAATATTCAGGCCGTGGCCGAGGATCAGAATGATCAGCATAAGGATAAAGCCGATCGGCCCCGTGGTTCCCATTGCCGTGATCATATTGATGACCTTTGCGATAACGCCGGCGACCAATCCAAGCGCAAGAATACGCGAGTAGGAAAGCAGGTCGGAAGCGTAACTGATCAGTCCGTAAAGCCCCCCAAGGCCCTTGATGAGCCATTGGAAAAAGGACTTTTGCCCAACCCCGTTGAGAAGCAGGATCATTGCCGCGCCGGCGATGGAAACGCCCGCGGCAACCCCGGAAGGAATGGCGCCCGGAGCCACCAGCCCGACGGCAAGCAACCCAAGCCCGGCAAACAGCACCCAGTAGGGCAAAATGGTGCAAATTGCTTCCAGCGCGTGTTTTTCTTTGCAGAGGATGACAAACTTGATTGCCATACCGGCAATCAAATGGATCGCGCCCACACCGAGCGAGATGACCAGGAAGGTCATGGGGTCGTCCAGCGGGTTGAACCACAAGCCCGAAGCGAAGAAATGCCCTGCGCCGGAATTGACCGCGTTCGGCGCGACCTGCTCCATAATCGCGGTTGGCAGGTTGCCGAACCAGCCGCCGAAGATAGCGCCCATGATCGCGCTGGAAATTCCGCAAAAGCCGAACATGGTGAGCATTCGCCGCATGGTCGCGCGCGGGTTGAGCAATTTGATGCCGCCAAAGCAAAGCACCGAAAGCAACAAACCATAGCCGAAATCGGCAAACATCAGGCCGAAGATGACCAAATAGAAAATGCTCATGATAAAGGTGGGATCGTAGGTCCCGTAGCGCGGGTAGGAATACATACCGATGACCCACTCGAAGTTCGCGGCAAACCGGTTGTTGCGAAGCAATACCGGCGGTTCGTCCTCCGGCTCCGGCTCCTCGACCTCGTAGGCGCATTCAAATTGATCCAACGCCTCGGCAACCGTTTTTTCCATGCTTGCGGGGACCCAGCCATCCAGAATAACGCAATGCCCCGTTTGCGCAAGCCGTTGTTTCAGCTCCGCGGCGGTACGGTTGGTTTCTTCGATATCCGAAAGGATCTCGATTTCGTCCTTCCCTTCCGCCAATTTTGCAATGGTTTCTTCGTTCAGGCGATATTCACATTCCAGCTCGTCGATCCGCCGGAGCGTTTGCGTTTGCAGCTCCCTTGCGGTCAGGTTCTCTTTCGGAAGGTCCACTTTTTGGAACCCTTGACCGGCAAGAAGCGCGTTGACGTTGGTTTCCTCGGCGCGCAGGAAGGTCAGCGCAAAGTAAATTCCCGTTTCGTCCGCCAAGACGAGCTCGCCCGCAATTCCGGCTTCATCCAGAAAATTTCCAAGCGCGTCGGCATTGCCGGTTGGCGGGAACACGCCGAGAACCGTAGTCGTCTTTTGCGTTCCGGGGTCGTTCAAAAGCGTTTCGTAACCAACCCACGGGGAAAGCGCCTCGACAAGCGCGCGAAGCTCGCCCTGCCGCGATTCGTTTTCTTTTTGATCGTTTTTGAGTTCCAGGGTTTTGGCGGCAAGTTCCAGTGCCGCGGCGGCTCGTCCGCTTTTTGCAAATTGCTCGCGATTGACCCGCAAGACCCGGCGCGTAATGCCCTTTTTTCTTGTGTACTTTGCAAGAACGGGCAGCACCTGCCGGATCAGGGACAGGTTTTTGTTGATCTGCGCCAGCTCGGATTCCACCTTCAAATAAGGCAGAACGGCCGCTCCGCGCTCGGGGTCCGCCGTTCGGACCTCTACGCAACGCAGATTCATCAACCGGCGAACAACGCGGTCGGCATCCTTCCGGAAGGCAAAAACGGTCAGCCGTTTCATTTTGCTTACCGACATTTTGCTTCCAATCCTCCAATCACGATTTGCACCGCCGTTTCCATTTTCGCGCTTGCGGCAACGGCCACGGCGTCCGCCTCGGCCTGCGAGGCCTGTACGGCATCGGCCGTCAGCGAATCTGCTTGCGTTTTTGCGGTTTCCAACGCTTTTTTCAAAGCGGCGGCAACCTCGGTCTCGGCGGTCTCGCACCGCTTTTGCCCATCGGCTTCGGCCGCGGCGCGCAGTTGCGCTGCCTTTGCCTCGGCCTCGGCAACGATTCGGTCGGCTTCCGCCTCCGATTCACGGATCTTATCCAGTATTTCTTTTGACATTTGCTTACCCATGCCTTTCCATGAAATCGGGCCGAAAATCGGCGTCGATCCCAAAGGTTTTGAGATTATCAAAAATATAACAAAGTCATTATATCATATAAAAAATCGCTTTGCAAGTCTTTTTTTGTCTTTTTTTCATTTTATTGAGAAATTATTTTTATTTTTTTCTCTGCCGAAACGGTTTTAGCAGTCGGATTGCGAAAAAATACCATTTCTCCGTCGACGGGATAGCATCCTTCGACCCGAAAGCCCTTCGGTTTGGCCGTTTTTTTACCCCCGAACCGCCGCAAAACAAGCCGGTTGGGAAGAATGGTTCCCTCCCGTTTGTTCCAAACCTGCGCCGAACGGCGTACCCGGCGTTCGCCGCCATGGGAAAGAACCGATTGACAAACCGTTACGAGGATTTCGGAATCCTCATAAACCGTCTTTCCGTGCAGGTGAAAACGATACGGTAAAAACCGCGCCTTCGCCCAAACGTCGGGCAGGAGCGCGTATTCTTTTTTGATCCTTTCCCCCAAAACTTCCCGGCACCACCGCACGGCCGCCTCCGCCGTTTTTTGATAGAAAAGGGCAAAATTCGAATGCCCTTCCGGCACCTCGATCTCAACTTCACACCGCGCCAATACGCGATAGTCCTCTCGGACAACGGCGTTTTCGCGTAAAATTTCGGTTTGCATGGCATTTCCCCCCTTTTTCAAGGTTCTTTTTATCTTTCTATTCCGGGAAAGGAACTTTTATGAAAAATGAAAGAAAATGTTTTTATCTTGCAAAAAAGCCGCCCTGAGGCGGCTTTTTATTAAAACAAATTCAAATGCGCAACGCGGGCTTTCAGCACCTCGAAGGTCTGATCGCTGATGACATGCTCCATTTTGCAGGCATCATCGGTAGCGGTTTCCCGATCCACGCCGAGATAGCAAAGCACCTCGGTAAGAACGCGGTGACGTTCGTAAATCTTTTGGGCAACCTCCAAACCGACTTCCGTCAATTTCAGGTATCCTTTTTCATCCACCGTTAAATATCCGCCGTCCTCCAACAAATGAATGGCGCGGCTGACGCTCGGCTTGCTGAATCCCATGTGGTCGCAAACGTCGATCGAACGAACGACGCCTTTTTTTTCGGACAGCACCAGAATCGTTTCCAAGTACATTTCACCGGATTCCTGTAAATGCATATCTTTCAACTCCTTTAATTTCCCCGCTGACCGGGGCTTACAATTTGCGGCGGTTTATTTTTCCACCATTTTCATTTCCGCCGACTCGGAAGCGTTGCGGTTGACCTCCTCCGGGTCGCGGAAGGTGGGAACGACCTGTTTGATTGCCGCTTTGATCTCGGCGGCGTTGACTTTTCCTTCGGTTTCCTTTACCACGCGGGCAAGCAGGTTGAGTTTTGCCTGCAATTCCTCGCGGGAAAGCGGTTGATCGCGCTCGATGAAGATCAGGTTATTCTCGGTCTTATCCAGGTTCTCGCTCTTCATTAACAGCTCTTCGTAAAGCTTTTCGCCGGGGCGTAAACCAATCTCTTTGATCTCGATATCCTGCCCCGGAACCAGCCCGGAAAGGCGGATCATGTTAACGGCAAGATCGTAAATCAGCACCGGCTTGCCCATATCCAGCACGAACAGCTCACCGCTCTTTGCCATGGCGCCCGCCTGCATGACCAGTTGGCTGGCCTCGGGAATGGTCATAAAATACCGAATGATGCGCCGGTCGGTAATGGTAATCGGCCCTCCCTGCTCGATTTGGCGGCGGAACAGCGGAATGACCGAACCGTTGGAACCGAGCACGTTTCCGAAGCGAACGGCTGCAAACGCGGTTTTGCTATCTTTGCGGCATTGCACCACCATTTCGCACAGGCGCTTGGAAGCCCCCATGACGTTGGTGGGGTTGACGGCTTTATCGGTAGAGATCAGAATAAACTTCTGCACGCCATATTTTTCAGCCATATCGGCGGTATTGTTGGTGCCGAAAACGTTATTTTTAATTGCCTCGCAGGAGTTATTCTCCATTAACGGCACATGCTTATGCGCCGCGGCATGGAATACGACCTGCGGACGGAATTCGGCAAAAACGGCTTCCATACGTACACGGTCGCGCACAGAAGCGATCACAACGCGCAGGTCAAGTTTATTTCCATACTTGAAAGAAAGCTCCTGCTGAATGTCGTAGGCGTTATTTTCGTAAATATCCA
>JBGUNW010000314.1:0-11800 GCA_045117555.1 Eubacteriales bacterium | reverse complement strand
CCAGCTCATCAAAGCCGGGTATGAAGCCTTGCTCGAAACATCCAAAAAAGAATAACATATCGCTACTTTTTTCCTTGTGGGAACGGGAAAACTAACCGGACTCCCCGCCGTCCAAGAAGGAAAAGATTATCGAAGCAAGCAAACTCATTATTTATCAAGAACAACCCGATGGAACACTCTCAAGACGTCGGGAAAAGAAAATCGGCAACACGGTTTACACTGTGATTGCCAGACAAAAAGAAAACGCCAAACTGACGGCGTTTGATATTACCAAAAGACTGATCGAGCAAAGCGCCGACAGTCTGACACAAAAACCGTTTGAAAGTTGCAATTCGGGAGGTTAAAGAATGAATTTGCAACTACAACAAAACAAACATAAAAGAGTAAGGAACGCAGACGAACAGGTCACAGCTCTCTACTGCCGTCTTTCCTGTGACGACGATTTGCAAGGCGACAGCAACAGTATCAAGAATCAAAAGATGCTTCTGAAACAGTATGCCGAAGAAAACCGATTCAAGAATCTCCGTTATTATGTGGATGACGGATATTCGGGAACCAACTTCGACCGACCCGATTTCAAACGAATGCTCTCGGATATTGACAATAGTCTTATCTCAACCGTTATTGTCAAGGATATGTCTCGTTTCGGCAGAGATCACATTCTCGTAGGATACTACACCAAGTATTATTTACCCGAAGCCGACGTCCGCTTTATCGCCATCTACGATCAAGTGGACAGCGAAACCAATCCTGACGATGACATCACACCTTTCAAGAACATTCTCAACGAGATGTATGCGAAAGATTGCAGTCGTAAGATCAAAGCCGTCGTTAAGGCAAAAGGCAATTCGGGTAAACACATCGGAACCATTCCACCGCTCGGGTATATGAAAGATCCGGACAACAAAGAGAAATGGATCATCGAAGAAGAGGGTGCGGAAATTGTTCGAGAGATATTTTGTCTATGTGTCAAAGGATATGGCCCGACGCAGATTGCAAGGATTTTGACCGAACGAGGGATTGATACTCCGGCTGTTCACTGTAAAAATCTTGGATTGCCTATTTCAATCAAATTAAAAGATGGGGCTGAAGAAGTATGGTGTACCGAAAGCGTTAAGCACATTCTCGCTAATATGTCATATCTCGGTCATACGGTCAATTTCAAATCTTATAAAAAGACCTACAAATCCAAGAAAAGAATTGATTTGCCGCAAGAAGACTGGCTGATCTTCAAGAACACCCAAGAACCGATTATTGATCAGGAAACGTTCGACATTGTTCAAAAGATTCGTCAAGGGAAACGAAGGATTGCCGATATGGGAGAACCGAACCCTCTTTCGGGAATGCTTTACTGCGCCGACTGCGGACAGAAGATGTATCTTTGTCGCTGTACCACAATGAAACAGGCAGAATACTTCAACTGTTCAAATTACCGAAAAAAGAAAAAGCGGACTTGTTCGTCTCACCAAATCACCGCTCACGCCGTGTCGGAACTGATCCAAAACGACCTGCAATACACGATCCGCTTTGCAAGCGGAAATAAGGAACAGTTCTACAACATCCTCAAAAGCAAAAGCGACGCCAAGACGAAACGAGAGTTGAACCAGTCAATGCGAGAGATTTCGGAGATGGAAGCAAGGATTCAAAACCTTGACAAAATCATCCAGAGTCTCTACGAGGATAAGGTTGCCGGGAAACTCTCCGAGGAACGCTACTTTAAGATGAGCGAAAGTTACGAAACCGAGCAAACCGAGCTCAAATCAAGGGTGGAGAAACTCAAAGGCAGTGTTCAGCACTCCAAAAACCAAATGGACGAGATTCTCAAGTTTCTTGCCATTGTGGATAAATACAGCGACTTCAAAGCATTGACACCGGAGATTCTCCGTGCGTTTATCGACAAGGTTCTGATCCACGAAAAGCAGAAGATTGACGGGCATTACAGGCATACCATCGAGATCATCTACAACTTTGTCGGAGCCGTTGAAATCCCGGACTTCGATTGAAAAAGCCGATCATTACCAAGCAAGAACAGGTAACAATCAGCAAAAGAAAAGCGGAACAGGCGTGACTTACGCCACGCCTGTTCCTTAAACTGTCGCTTTACCGAAAAATTCCCTATAGAACCGACGGTAAACCGGCGGTTCTATTTTTTTTGCGCGCCGCATATTCTGAAACAAAAAATCCGAAAGGCGGTGCCGCTTTGTGAAATTCGTTTTCAAAACTTTTGTCTTTCTGTTCTCCTGTTTATTGGTGCTTTTTGCAATTCCGGTTACGGGGAATGCGGCGGCCGAAAAGTCGATCCTTTCGCAGGGCGTCGCCGTATTTGCCGCTCGCACCGACGTAGCCGTTTCGGCAATGATAGGCAACGAGATCCCTTTTTGCGCCGACGATTTTGAAAAGGGACTGAACCTTTCGGAAGTGCGCTATCTCACCTTCAAAAGCGTGCCGCCCGAAACCGACGGGCAGCTGCTGCTCGGCTCCTCGCGCATTGCCGCCGGGCAAAGCGTTGCGGCGGCGACCTTGCCCTCGGTTTATTTCCGCCCGGCAAACGCCGAAGTTCTGCATTCTTCCTTTACCTTCACGGTCAACGGTGGCAATCTGCCCCTGACCTGCAATCTCTCCTATCGTACTGCGGCAAACGCCGCGCCAACGGTCGGCATTGCGGCGTCGCTTTCCCTGAACTGCATGACCTACCGCGACGTTGCCCGGTACGGAACGCTTTGCGCGGTGGACCCCGACGGCGACGCTTTGAAATATGAGATCGTCACCTTCCCGCAAAAGGGAAGCGTTCTGCTGACCGACGCCGAAAAGGGAACTTACGTTTATCGCCCCACCAAAGGGTATATCGGGAGCGATTCGTTCTCCTATGTCGCGCGGGATCCGTACGGCAATTACAGCCGCTCGGAAAAGATCAATCTGCGCGTAGAGGTTGCGGGAACCTCGGTTGAATACGTGGACGTTGCCAAGGAGCAAACGGTTTCAACCATTGCGGTAACTTCCGCGGGCATTATGAGCGGCGCGCAGATCGGCGGGAAATACTATTTCCGCCCGGCGGAGGAGGTCAGCCGCGTTGATTTTCTGGTCATGGCACTGAACGCGGTCGGCATTTCCGAGGTCCCGAATTGCGAAAAGACCGGCTTTGCCGACGACGCCGAGATCGCCCCGACTATGAAGGGCTACGTTGCCGCGGCCGAAAAGTTGGGTGTTCTTTCGGCCTTTGCCAACGGGGAAAACGACGGCCGTCTTGCGCCGGAAGAGCCGATCACGCGTGCCGAGGCGGCGGTCGTTCTGGAAAAACTTTTGAACGCACAGCCGGTTCCAAAGAGCATTCCCACGTTTTCGGATACGCTTCAAATTCCCGTGTGGGCGCAGGATGCCGTGCTGACGCTTGCTTCGGTGGGGATCATGACGTCGTCGGATGATAACGGCAATGTTTCGCCGCTCGCGAAACTGACGCGCGGAGAAACGGCCGAACTGTTGGCCGCGGCGCTTCGTTACCGCGCCTGAAAAATAAAAAAGGGCCTTGTGGCCCTTTTTTATTCGTCGTTTCGTTTCTTTCGCTCCAATTCGATCGCATCGGCAACAATGGCAAGCAGAACGGAAACCAGAATGGCGGCAAGATAATCGTAAAGCGCTTGCGACCAGGTATCAAAGGCGAGCAGAACGTCGGTTTGCCGGTCGATCAGATAGGCAATCAGAACTGCAACTCCTTCCAACGCGACCAGCGGGAGTGCCAAACGCAAAAACAAAAGGGCGGAGCGGCCCGGTATGTAAATCTTGTGCTTTTTCATCAATTCCCACCGCCTTCCCCCGATATGCAACTGTTTATGCAATCGGGAAAAAATGAATATTTTTTTGAAAATACGCGAAAAAACGCGGTTTTTGTATTTCTTAACTCCATTTTAAAGGGGAATATGCAAAAAATCAAGTGAAAGTTTTTTCCAATTTGCACATTTGAAAAAATAATTTATGGAAAATCAGTATAAAAATACCATAATTAGAAGAAATATCCAAAAGAAAAACTAAAATCAGCAAAAATGCGCGGTTTTTCCTGTAAAAAATAACCAAAACGGTCGTTTTTTCATTTGGATTTCGTCATTTTTCGATCTGTTAAAATAAAAGTATAACCCCCGAAAAGGGAGAGCCGAGGAAAGGAATCAAAAAAAGATGAATCAAACGGAAAACAAGAAGATTTTGGTAGAGGAAACAGTTTTGTACGAGGGACTGCAATTGCACGAGCTGTTCTGGCAGGAAACATCCACCCGTCAATTTTACGTTTCGGTGGATTATCGCGGGGAGTCGGCAACCGCCGCGCTCGGGGAGGACCCGGCCTTTGCAGCCGATTGCTACCGGGCCATTCGGGACGGTGGCGTTACCCCTTGCACGCTTTGCGAGATTGTTGCCGATCTGCGTGCGGACGGCGGAAAATTTACCGGGGCACTTTACAAAACCTGAAAGCTATGGTATAATCATGGTATCGAAAGCCCAAAGAGCGTTTTTTGAAGGGAAGGTAATACCATGAAATGCCCCTATTGCGGATACTTGAAGGATAAGGTGATCGACTCCCGTCCCATCGACGGAGAGATCAGCGTTCGCCGTCGTCGCGAATGCCTGCAATGCCATAAGCGGTTTACCACTTTTGAAACGGTGGAGTCTACGCAAATCATCGTCGTCAAAAAAAGCGGGCAGAAGGAGCTGTTCGACCGTCAAAAATTGCTTGCAGGCGTTCTGAAAGCAACGCAAAAGCGCCCGGTAGACGCCGCCGCGCTGGTGGCCGACATTGAAAACGAACTGCAAAATTCAGCGAAAAAGGAAGTAACGTCCGGCGAGCTCGGCGAAATGGTGATGAGCCGGCTCAAAGCGCTTGACGAAGTTTCCTACGTTCGCTTCGCCTCGGTTTACCGCGAGTTTAAAGATATCGACACGTTTTTGGAAGCGTTGACAGCCCTGAAAACGAAGAAGAAATAAGTCAAATTCCGCCGCGCAGAGCAAAACCTGCGCGGTTTTGCATTTTTGAGGGAGAAAAATTGCAAATATTCGGCAATCGGCTCGAATTTTTCTTGACTTTGCCGCCGGAAAGTGTATAATAAAAGTAGAATTTGCCCCGCAAGGAGGGAATCCCCATGAACGAAAAAATGAAAAAGCTCGGTTCGCACCGTTCGGCGATTCGGGAATTGTTTGAATACGGAAAGCGCCGCAAAGCCGAGATCGGCGCGGAAAATGTGTTTGATTTCAGCATCGGCAACCCCAGCGTTCCGGCGCCGGAAGCGGTCAAAAACGAGCTGATCCGCCTGTTGGAAAGCACCGATCCCGTAGCATTGCACGGTTATACTTCCGCGCAGGGCGATCCCGGCGTGCGCACCGCCATTGCCGATTATCTCAACCGCACATACGCGGCGGGTGTAGACGCAAATCTGATCTATTTGACGGCGGGCGCCGCCGCGGCGTTGACCTGTTCTTTAACCGCGCTTCTCAACCCCGGCGACGAGGTGGTTCTGCCGGCTCCCTTTTTCCCCGAATATCGCGTGTTCGTGGAGCGCACGGGCGCAAAAGTCGTTCCCGTAGTTTGCGATTCCACAACGTTTCAGCCGGACTACGCCGCGCTGGAAGCGGCCGTTACCGAAAAAACGCGCGTGCTGTTGCTCAATTCACCCAACAACCCCACCGGGGCAGTCATCCCAGACTCGGGCGTTCAAAAAATCGCGCAAATTCTTTCCGCAAAGCAAAAGCAGTTTGGCACGCCGATTTATCTGATTTCGGATGAGCCGTACCGCGAGCTGGTTTGGGGCAACGCCGCCGTTCCGTACCTTACCCGCTACTACGACAATACGCTGGTTTGCTATTCGTTCAGCAAATCGCTTTCGCTGCCGGGTGAACGCATCGGCTACGTGCTGGTTTCTCCCAAAGCCGAAAACGCAGGCGACGTTTACGCCGCCGTTTGCGGCGCGGGCAGGGCGCTCGGCTTCGTTTGCGCGCCGGCACTGTTCCAGTTTCTTGTTCCGAAATGTCTTGGATTGACCGCCGATTTTTCGGTTTATCAAAAGAACCGTGAACTGCTTACCGCAGGTTTGCGAAAATGCGGTTTTACCGTTGTGGAGCCGGACGGCGCGTTCTATCTGTTTGTCAAATCGCCCGAGCCGGACGCGGGTGCGTTTGCCGAACGCGCAAAGGGAATGGAGCTGTTGCTTGTTCCCAGTGATTCTTTCGGGTGTCCCGGCTACGTGCGCGTTTCCTATTGTGTTTCCACCCGGCAGATCGAACGCTCGCTTCCCGCGTTTTCGGAGCTTGCAAAGTCCTACGGACTGTAATTTTAACGTTTGAAAAGAAAGGCAGGAAAAACGGCATGAACACCTTTGGAACGGTGGTTAAACTCACGCTGTTCGGCGAAAGCCACGGGGAAGAGATCGGCGCGGTGCTGGAAGGACTTGCGCCGGGGCTTTCGGTGGATGAGGATTTTATCTGCCATCAGCTTTCTTTGCGCCGCCCGCACGGGGCGATCTCCACGCCGCGCGCGGAATCTGACGAGTTTCGCATTGTCAGCGGTGTGTATCAGGGAAAGACGACCGGCGCGCCCATTTGCATTCTGATCCCCAATCAAGACGTTCGCAGCGCGGATTATCCTACGGGCATGGTGCGCCCCGGGCATGCCGATTATACCGCCGAATGCAAATATCACGGGTTTCAGGACCCGCGCGGCGGCGGACATTTTTCGGGTCGGCTGACGGCTCCGTTGGTTGCGGCGGGTGCCATTGCCGTTTCCGCATTGCAGGAGAACGATATTTATATCGGTACGCATATCCGCGAGCTGGCGGGCTTGGAAGACCGCCCGTTTGACGATCTGGTAGCCGACGCCGATCTGCTCGGTGATATGGCGTTCCCGGTTTTGGACGAGCGGGTGGCAGAACGGATGAAAGAGGAAATCCTTGCAGCGGCAGAGGACGGCGACAGCGTTGGCGGCACCCTGGAAACGGTGGTCACCGGCATTCCGGCGGGCGTTGGCGAGCCGTGGTTCGACAGTGTGGAAAGCGTGCTATCCCGCGCGCTGTTCGGGGTTCCGGCCGTCAAAGGGATCGAGTTTGGCGACGGCTTCGGCTTTGCCCGTATGCGGGGAAGCGAGGCCAACGATCCCCTTCATATCGAAAACGGAAAGGTTACGCACCTGTCCAATCATTCCGGCGGTATCAACGGCGGCATCACCAACGGAATGCCCATCCTGTTCCGCAGTGTGGTGCGTCCAACGCCTACCATTGCGCTGCCGCAGGCGAGCATCAATTTGAAAACCTTGGAAAACGAAGTGCAAAAAGGGACGGGAAGACACGATCCCGCAATCGTCCACCGCGCCCGCGTGGTGGTGGACAGCGTAACGGCGCTGGTGCTTTGCGATCTGCTCACCCGCCGCTACGGAACCGACTTTTTGGCGCAGATTTAAAATTTGAAAACAACAAAAATCCGGCAACGGGAATTTCCCGTTGCCGGATTTTTTCTATATATTTTTCGGATTATTCGTTGATGTCTTCATTCGAGAGGTCTTCTTCATCCTCTTCGAAATCGGGTTCTTCATCTCCGGCTGCGTCGGACGTCGCATTATACCAATCGGTAATATCGGGCAGCGTAACGACAGCGTTGCCATAGGCAAAGGTCAGCGTGGTGGTGCGCTGTCCTGCCGTTGGATCGTTGATGATGTAGGAAGCGGCTAATACCAGGCCGTTCTTTGCTTCGGCCGTAATTTTTACGTTTCCGCTTTCCGACGTAATTTCAAAGGTCAGGGTAGAGGAACTCTCGCCGTTCTTTTCCTCGGTTCTCATCTTGCCGGTAAAGGTTGCCTGATCTGCGGGGATCTCTTCTTTCAGCATCCTGACGTTGTACAGGAAGTAGCAGTAGTTATTATTGTAGAATTCTTCGCCAACCATATAGTATTGCGTATCCCCGTCAACGGCGGAAATAAACTCGTTGTCCTGTTTGAAGGCATAAACCTTCGTATCGGTGCTTTTATGGTCTACACAGTTTTTGTCGCCTACGATTGACTCAACGTACTGAACCGCTCCGTTGCCTTCAACCGTTACAACAACGTTTGCGTTTTTCAGTGTTTCTTCCATAAAGCTGTCCAAAAGGGTAAAGCAATCGTCCTTCGTGTCGGCGGTTACTTCGGTCCATCCTTCGCTTTCAATGCCATTGGGGTTAATTTGGATCAGTCCGCAGGAAGCAAGCGTTGCAACACACAAGAGCAAGCTGATGATCAAAAATGCTGTTTTTTTCATTTCAAAAATCTCCTTTCGTTTTTTTTGATCGCCTTTTATTTTACCACCTTTTTCTTTTTTTGTCAACCGTTTTATTTTTGCAAAAAAATATTGAAAAATTTTTAAAAACCCCCTTGCAATTTTGCGTTTGATGGTTTATAATATAGTCAAGGTGGCGCAAAAAGGTGAAAAAAGGGGCGAAATCCCAAGTTTTTATCTTCCAACCGCTAAAACGAAAGAAGGGAGGACGAATCCCGTGCTCGGTGGAACCTTTCAACACAATGTAGACGCGAAAAACCGTTTTTTCGTTCCCGCAAAAATGCGCGATGATCTCGGCCAGACCTTCATCGTTGCAAAGTCCTTCCGCGATCCTTGCCTGAAAGTGTACTCGCTGAAAGGGTGGGACGCATACCTGGATTTGATCCGCCACCAGAACCGCAATCTTTCGGAACGCGCCATGCGCTTTCTTAACGAGAGTATGACGCAGGCGGAACCCGACGCGCAGGGAAGAATCGTTCTTCCGCAGGCGCTTGTCGATTATGCCGGCATCAAAAAAAGCGCGCTCATCATCGGGTGCGGCGACTATGCGGAAATTTGGAACGAGGAGACCTACCGCAAGCAGGCCGAATCGGTCGACCTTGCCGCAATGATTGCCGAGCTGGAAGCCCTCGGGCTTTGATAACCGCCTGATGTTTGAATAATAAGGAAAGGGAAGGGATAGAATATGGAAGAGAAAATCTCCTTTTCACACCGTCCCGTCCTTCTTCACGAATGCATCGAAGGGCTTGCCGTCCGCCCCGACGGAGTTTATGTGGACGGCACCGCGGGAGGCGCGGGACACAGTTTTGAAATTGCCTCATTATTATCGGATTATGGCAGACTGATCGCCTTGGACCAGGATGAAACCGCCGTTAAAGTCGCATCGGAAAGATTATCGGTTTTCGGAGCGCGCGCCCGCGTGGTGCACAGCAATTTCCGCGAGCTGGATAACGTATGCCGGATGCTCGGCGTTGACGAGATCAACGGGCTGTTGCTCGACCTCGGAGTTTCTTCCTACCAGCTGGATACCGCCGAGCGTGGATTCTCCTACCAGGCGGACGCTCCGCTGGATATGCGGATGGATGAGAACAATCCGCTTACGGCCAAGGACGTAGTCAATCAATATTCAGAGGAACGGCTGAAAAACATCCTCTGGCAATACGGCGAGGAACGTTTTGCTCCTCGCATCGCCTCCGCGATCGTGCGCGCGCGGGAGTCGGCGCCGATTTTGATGACAGGGGAACTCGTCAAAATCATCAAAGGCGCCATTCCCGTCGCCGCACGCGAAGGGGGACATCACCCGGCAAAACGATCCTTCCAGGCCATTCGCATTGAAGTGAATGCCGAACTGGACGTGATCGAGCCGGCAATCCGCGCCGCCGCGTCCTTACTTGCGCCCGGCGGCAGAATTGCAATTATCACCTTCCATTCGCTGGAAGATCGTATCGTCAAGCAAACCTTTGCAAACCTTGCCGCGGGCTGTACCTGCCCGCCCGGTTTTCCGGTTTGCGTTTGTGGGAAAAAACCGATTTTGAAAATCGTAAACCATAAACCCATTACAGCGTCCCCCGAGGAATTGGAGAGTAATCCCCGTTCACGAAGCGCAAAACTCCGCATAGCCGAAAAGATCGGGTAAAATTCGCTTTCCGTTCTCCTCTTTTGCGGTCATATCTTTCCGAAACCCTCCATAAAATAAAAGGACGGAACCACCGTTCACGGGAGGGCAGGCAATGGGAAAAACAAAATCGAAGATTGCGGCGGCCGAACCCGCCGCGCCGCAAATTGTGAAACGGTCGCTGATATTATTATCGGTAGCCGTTCTCTTGTTTGTAGGGCTTGCTTCCCGTATTCTGGTTCTGCAAACGGCGGGGTACGGCAAGTATCAGCAAAAGGTAATCGACCAGATCACAACCGAGAGCCGCGTGCGCGCAACGCGCGGAAAAATTTACGATGCAAACGGCAATCTTCTTGCCGATCACGTTACATCTTATCGAATATTTCTTGCTCCGCACAGGATCGCTTACGCGCAAAGCGAGGCAAATCGGAACGGCGAAAACGTGAACTATTCCGAGTTGATCTCCACCCGTCTTTCGGAAATTCTTGGCGTCAGCGGCAACTATTTAAAGGAAGAAATTGCAAAAACGCGCTATCTGGACAGAACCGTTGCGCGCGACGTTGACGAAGTCATTGCCGACCACGTGCATGAGCTGATCCGTGATTACGGCCTGCAAAGTATGATCGGTGTGGAAGCCGTTAACACAAGATATTATCCCTACGGTTCGCTCGCCGCGCAAACACTCGGATTTACCGGGAGCGACGGCGCCGGCCTTTATGGGCTGGAATACTATTACAACGATCAACTTGCCGGCGAAAACGGGCGTTATATTACCGCAAGGGACGCGCGTGGCAACGCCATGCCGGACGAATACGAGGAGTTTTCGGCGGCAACGCCGGGGTGCGATCTGCACACAACGCTGGACGTTTTCGTGCAGTCGGCGCTGGATGAGCAAGTGGAAACCGCCTATATCGAGGCGGGCGGGCAAAACCGCGCGGCGGGAATCGTTATGAACGTCAAAACGGGCGCGATCCTTGCCATGTCCACCTATCCGAATTTTGATTTGAACGATCCGTGGACGCCGGACGCGCAATCGTTGCAGGCACTTTCCCAAAGCGGATTTTCGCCAAACAGCGAGGAGTACGCAACGCTCCGGCGGGAGCTGCTCCTTACCATGTGGTCCAATAAAGCCATTACCGAGTCCTATATCCCGGGTTCTACCTTCAAAGTCATGACGGCCGCCATGGCGCTGGAAAGCAACGTTACGCGCCTGGAAGAAACCTTTCAATGCTCCGGCTCCAAAAATGTGCTCGGCTTCAATATTCACTGCCATAAGCGCAAGGGGCACGGTACTTTGACCTTTGTGCAGGGTATTCAGCAATCCTGCAACCCGGTGTTGATGACGGTGGGACTTCGCCTGGGCGGCGATCGGTTTTATGAGTATCTCGAAACCTTCGGTTTTCTCAAAAAGACCGGCGTGGATCTGCCCGGGGAGGGCGGGAGCGTGCTGATCTCCAAAGAAAACTTTACCGATTTGGACCTTGCCATTTATTCCTTCGGGCAAAACTTCAACGTTACGCTTTTGCAGCAAATCACCGCAATTTCCTCGGTTGCAAACGGCGGGTATCTGGTCACACCGCACCTGGTGGATTCGATTACCGATTCCGAAGGGAACGTTGTTTGGCGGTTTGAACAGTCCGAAAAGCAAACCACCGTCAGCGCCGAAACCTGTCGCACCGTTTCCAAAATTCTGGAAGAGGGCGTTTCCGGGGAAGGCGGCGCAAAAAACGCCTACGTTGCCGGTTATCGCATTGCCGCAAAAACAGGTACTTCGCAAAAAAAGAACGCGGGCAGCATTGGCAAGTATGTTTGCTCCACCGTTGCCTACGCCCCCGCGGACGATCCGCAATACGCTGCCATCATCATCGTTGACGAACCGAGCGCAGGTATCCTGTACGGAAGTACGGTT
>JBGUNW010000313.1:0-1596 GCA_045117555.1 Eubacteriales bacterium | reverse complement strand
TGGCGGCGAAGCCGTTCGTAAGCAAGCGTAGCTTGCGTCGAATGGAGCGCGGTAGCGCGGAACCACGCAAAGCCCGACCGCCGAAGGCGGATGCGCCCGAAAAAAATGCTACTTTAACTCTGATTTTTCTTCATTGACTTGATGGCTGTTCTATAATATTTTTTAAATTGATGGACGAAATTATCTCTCAAATAAAAAATCAGACGGAAATTAATTTTATCAACCTCAAGGATCAGATTGAGGTGGCGGAGCTGGAGACGGTTTACGACGGGGTAAGTGCCTCGCGATATATTTTTCATAATCTGCATTCGATTGACCGTTTTTTTATTAATCCTAATGATTATGTTTACGAAGGGGAAAGGCTTTTTGGCATTGCGGAAAAGCTCAGCGTAATTGATGCAGAGCGGGCCGGTTATGTTGATGACCCTTCCATTGTGATTGCCCGGGAAAAACTTCTGGCTTATTTTGACTTTGTAAAAGATAAAATTGAAAAATATTTTGACGGGCTGACATCTGAGGCGCTCTTGCAGAAGCCGGAGGGCTGTGAATATTCACGGCTGGAATTGATTCTGGCTCAGTTCCGCCATCAGATGTGGCATGCGGGACTTTCCAGCGCGATTACCTTTGAAGGAAAAGGCGTCTGGAATAAATTTACCGGCCTTAGCGCATTGAACAAAAAACTTTTCGGGAAAGCATAATGAGCACAAAATCTACCATATTACAAATCTTATCTTCTTCAAAAGACGGGGCGGCGGTAAGCGGCGAAGAGCTTGCCCAGCAGTGCGGGGTGAGCCGGGCTGCGGTCTGGAAGGCAGTTAACGCTCTCCGTGAGGAAGGCTTTGAAATTACCGGTACGACTAACGGCGGCTACGTCCTTGCTTCCAGCGACGTTTTGACGACAGAAGCCGTAGCCACAGCCTTTAATGCCGCCTTCCCACAGTTTGCAGGCGCCAGAATCGAATGCTTTAAGGAAATTGACTCAACCCTTTCGCAGGCAAAAAGATGGCTTTCTGAATGCGGTTCCTTGCGAACTGCAGACGGCGAACTTACCCCGGCAGGAAAAAAATATAGCAACGCAGTAATCGTTGCAGAAAAACAGACAGCCGGTCGCGGACGTTCCGGCCGAACCTTTGTTTCTCCGGCCAGAACCGGTATTTACCTTACAGTCATTTACGCTCCTAAGGGCGGCATTACTGACCCGGCAAAAATTACAGCCTTCAGCGCAGTTGCTGTCTGCCGGGCAATCAAAAAGCTCTACGACATTCAGCCGTCCATCAAATGGATAAACGATATTTTTTACAAGGGGAAGAAAATCTGCGGAATTCTGACCGAAGGCACAACTAATTTTGAAACTGGGATTATAGAAGCCGCCGTTATCGGAATTGGCGTAAATATAGAAGATAATGCCGAAGCTTTTGGCGGGGAACTTTCAAAAGTGGCAGGCGGGCTTTTAGGAGGCACTGCAGCCCGGGAAGGTGGCACTAACACAAAGGCAGGGGGCACACGCCCGACAGGCACCCCTTCCACCCGCTCCGTCACCCGTGCCCAGCTGGCCGCCCAGATTGCGGGCGAAACCCTGCAGGTGCTCTCGGAGCC
>JBGUNW010000312.1:0-1620 GCA_045117555.1 Eubacteriales bacterium | reverse complement strand
TGGCTGGAGCCGGGGGAGAAGATGAGCGTGCGCGAGATGCTCAAGGCGACCGTTGTCGCCAGCGCCAACGACGCGGCGGTGGCGCTTGCCGAGCAGGTGAGCGGCAGCGAGGAAGCGTTTGTAACGCAGATGAACAGCCGCGCGGCGGAGCTGGGCATGAACGATACGGTGTTCAAAAACTGCAACGGGCTTGACGAGGAGGGGCACCTGACCTCCGCCTATGATGTGGCGGTCATGTCGCGCGCGCTGTGCAGGCACCGCGAAATTTTCGACTTTACCTCCATTTGGCTCGACAACCTGCGCGACGGCAAAACCCAGATTGTCAACACCAACAAGCTGCTGAAAAGCTACAAGGGCATCACCGGGCTGAAAACCGGCACCACCGATGACGCGGGCTGCTGCATAGCGGCGACCGCCACGCGCGATAATATGAGCCTCATCGGCGTGGTGCTGGGAGCCGACACGGGCAAGCAGCGCTTTGCCGACGCGGCGGCGCTGCTGGATTACGGCTTCGCTAATTTTGCGGTAGAAGAATTAAAAGTACCCGACGACCTGCCCGAAAGCCTTGCGGTGGAGGACGGCATGGCAAAATCCGTGCCCGTGCACTGCGACGTCACCGCCAATGTCGTGCGCCATAAGGCGAGCGCCGACGAGCCGCAGGCGACGCCGGAGCTGCCCGAAACGCTCAGCGCGCCCGTGCTGGAGGGCGAGCGCGTCGGCACAGTGGTGTACCGCTTGGGAGGGGAGGAGCAGCGCTTTCCAATCCTCGCCGACCGCGATGTTCCCAAGGCGTCCTACCGCCTCATGCTCGGCGCAGCGTTTGCGTCGCTGCTGAAGCTTTGATACCAATCTTCATTAAAAAGTAGGTGCGGCGCTCGCCGCCGCCCGTTTGCCGCAAAGCGGCAAATGACAGGGGCAGCACGGCATGGGTGTTGTTACCCAAATCAAAGATTTGGACAACACCTCAAAGCCCTGTCACTACAATGCTGAGGAGAGGTTGAGGGGTTGCCGCAAGATTTTGGCATATCACCTGTAAGGTAAGGGCAGCACGGCATTATCAATCAGGTGCGGACAGCGTCCGCCCACAATTTTCAATTTTCAATTTTCCATTTTCAATTTGACAAGCCGTTTTCCCGCCGCGCCTATATTTCCTATATCGCATTATAAAAAATCACGGAAATGCCTTGCAAAAAAAGCCGTCTTATTGTATAATAAAACAAATAGTACATTTATGGAGGATGACTATATGGCTACAAAATTAACAGACAAGTATTTGCAGGGCTTTATCGGCGAGCAGGAATATGCCGGTGTTGCGCAGGAGGTTAAGGCTGCGCACAAGGCACTGCACGACGGCACAGGTCTCGGCAACGACTTCATCGGCTGGCTGCATCTGCCCACCGACTATGATAAAGAGGAATTTGCCCGCATTAAGGCGGCGGCTGAGAAAATTAAAAAGGACACCGACGTGTTTGTCGTCATCGGCATCGGCGGCTCCTATCTCGGCGCGCGCGCGGCAATTGAGTTTTTGACCTCTCAAAACTACAACCTCACCTGCAAGGACACACCGCAGATTTTCTTCACCGGCAATTCCATCAGCTCCTCGGCGCTGGCGGAAATCAT
>JBGUNW010000311.1:0-1777 GCA_045117555.1 Eubacteriales bacterium | reverse complement strand
AGGCTTCCATCAAGGCGGAAATAACCAACGACCTCGGCGTCCAAAGCTTCTACAACACCTTTATGAAGTTCAAAACACAAACCCAATCCATACATCAAAAAATCAAGGAAATCTATGCCGGCAATCTTTCCAACGCCGAAAAGGCGGCAAAAATCGGCAGCTTAACCGGCACCTACACCGAGTGGAGAGCTAAGTTTGAGGATGTTTTGAACGAGCTGAACGGCTTTTGCCAAAAGCCCTCCATGACCAAGAACGGCAACATTTTCGAGCTCGCCTACAACCACTACACCAACTCCGTCATGTTCAGCGGCGAAGCCCTTGACAAAGCAAAGCCCGTTTGCAACCACGTAATGCAGGTATACGCCGCAGGCTGCGCCACCCTCGTGGAAAGCCTTACCGCGCAGCTGTACTACAACAACCTTTCCGCTGCGGAAAAGGCGGCTGTTAATCCCGAATTTGCCGCGCACATCTGCAAGGACATCAACGACATCAACAACGAAATCAAAACCGTCACCAAGCTGTTGGCAGGCGAGGAAAAAGGCAACAAGGCGGACACCCTCAAGGGAATGTACGATAAAGTAATGGGCACTCCCAGAAATATTCTTGTCAACAAAGGTCACGACAACATCCAGCTTCTCAGCGAGCTGAAGCTTCACAACCATCAATCCAAGCACGCCGACGGCACCTACAACGATACCAAGGGCAAAAAGGTCGCGGATGAATTTAACGAAGAATTTAACAAGGCTGCATTAGCCGTTGAAAAAGCAAAGGCGATTGCCGATTACGCAAGAGAAAAGGGCGTCACCGTGCGCAAGCTGCTGGAAACCAACGGCTTCAACATCTCCAAGCTGCCGCAAAACGTCACCCTTGTCACCGCAAAGGCGTGGGATGATTCCGTATCCACGCTGTCCAGATTTGCCGGCTACAACTACCAGAAGGCATTCTACAAGGGCGTCAACGTAGACGCCAAGGGTGCCGGCGACGCCAATGTGCAGCTGCTCGACTGCGGCTACAATTCCTGGAAGTTTTCCACCTGGGGCTATATGGTAAAGGGCACGGCAGCCATCTTGATGGTAAAATAATGCCATACACACCCCTTAAACGCACAGCAGGCGCTGATGTAACATCAGCGCCTGCTGTTTCTGCTGTTACTTATTTCACGGGCACACAGTGCTCGTCGTTGATTTTTTGCACCTTTTGCACGCGGCGCATGTATTTTTCCGCTGTCAGCGGCGCGGTTGTCATAAACGTCTTGACGTTCTCCATTGCAATCATGCCGCCGATAATTTTTGCGCCGAGACACAGCACATTGGCGTCGTTGTGCTGACGGGCAAGCTGCGCACAGAAGGGATCCTGACAGACGCAGGCGTAAATGCCGCTGACCTTGTTGGCAATCATGGCGCTGCCGTAGCCGACGCCGTCCACAAAAATGCCCCTGTCACATTCTCCCTTGGCAACAGCCAGCGCCGCCGGAAGAACATAGTCCGACAAATCACACGAGTTCTCGTCGTAGGCGCCGAAGTCCTCAACGGTGTGTCCCTGCGACTCCAGATAGGCTTTGATTTCGTACTTCATGGCTGTGCCTGCATGGTCGTTTGCCATCGCAATTTTCATAAAAGCATCTCCTTTTTTTTGAATTTAATATATTGCCGCTGCACGCAAGGGTGCCGCGCTGATGGTGATAGTTGCCGCAGCGCTTTACGTTTGGCATTTTCCGCAGCGCGTACAGCCGTTGCATATCATTTTCATTCCGCAGGTTTGGCACTTTTCCGAAAAA
>JBGUNW010000310.1:0-6450 GCA_045117555.1 Eubacteriales bacterium | reverse complement strand
GGCGCGTTTGACGACCTCGTTCGGCAAGCCCGCCAGCTTGGCAACCTCAATGCCGTAGCTGTCGTCGGTGGAGCCGCGCACGATCTTGCGCAGAAAGATGATGTCCTCGCCCCGTTTTTTGGCGGCGATATGGTAGTTGACAACGCCTTCAAACTCCTCTTCCATCGAGGTCAGCTCGTGGTAGTGCGTTGCAAACAGCGTTTTCGCGCCGATCTTGCGGCTGCTGGTGTATTCCACAATGGCGCGCGCAATGCTCATGCCGTCAAAGGTGGAGGTGCCGCGCCCGACTTCGTCGTAAATGATCAAGCTCTTTTTGGTGGCGTTTTTGAGGATATAGGAAACCTCGTTCATTTCCAGCATGAAGGTGGACTGCCCGGAGGCAAGATCATCCGAGGCGCCTACGCGGGTAAATACCTTATCCACAACGCCGACGCGCGCCTCGCTTGCCGGAACGAACGAGCCGATCTGCGCCATGACGGTGATGAGCGCGACCTGCCGCATATAGGTGGATTTGCCCGCCATGTTCGGCCCGGTAATGAGCATGAGCCGGTTTTTATCGGTATCCAGATGCGCGTCGTTGGGAACAAAATAAGTATCCTTTACGAATTGCTCCACCACCGGGTGGCGGCCGTCCTTGATGGAAATGACGTCGCCGGCGTCGATCTCGGGGCAAACATAATGGTTTTTGGTGGCAACGGTGGCAAGGGAGAGGTAAGCATCCAGTTCGGCCAACAGTGCCGCCGACTTTTGAATGCGCGCGCTCTGCTCGGCAACGTAGGCGCGCACCTGTTGAAACAGGTCGTATTCCAGCGCGCAATCGCGGTCGGAAGCGCCCAGAATGGTGGCCTCCATATCTTTGAGCGCGGGGGTGATATACCGCTCCGAGCCCACCAGCGTTTGCTTGCGGATGTACTCTTCTGGCACCAGATCGCGGTAGGAGTTGGTGACCTCGATATAGTAGCCGAACACGCGGTTGTAGGCAATGCGCAGGGTTTTAATGCCGGTTTTTTCGCGCTCCTCGGCCTCCACCTTTTTCACCCATTCGCTGCCGTGCTCCATAATGGCGCGCAGCTCGTCCACGTCCTTGTTGAACCCGGAGCGGATCATTTTCCCCTCGCGAATCGAAAGGGGCGGCTCCTCGGCAATGGCCTCGTCAATGCGCGTGACCACGTCCTCCAAAAGATCCAATTCGGAAAGGATTTTAGAAAGCCGCTCGCTCTTGCATTCGCCCAGCAGGCGGGCAACCTCCGGCAAAACCGCCGCCGTTCCGTGAACGGCGCGCAGGTCCTTGGCGTTTGCGGTTCCGTAAACGACGCGGGTGACCAACCGTTCCAGATCGTGAACGTTGGAAAGCGCGTCGGTCAGCTCTTCGCGCAGCATAAACGCGCCGGCAAGCTCGCCTACCGCGCCCTGACGGCGCTTGATTTCGGCGGTGGAAAGCAGGGGGTGCTCCACCCATTTGCGCAGGCAGCGCGCGCCGGGAGCCGTTTTGGTGCGATCCAGCACCCAAAGGAGCGAACCGCGCTTTTCCTTGGTGCGCATGGATTCGGTCAGTTCCAGGTTCCGGCGGGTGTTCACGTCCATTTCCAGGTATTGCCCGTCGGTATAAACGTTCAGTTCTTTCAGGTAGGAAATATCGCGCTTTTCGCTCTCGCGGATGTAATCCAGCATCGCGCCAACGGCCGAGAGCATTGCCGCGTTGGAATACACCTCCGACCGAATGCTCTCGCCGAAATGCTCGCGCACGGTTTTGCGGCAATTTTCGGGGTCAAAACGCGCGGTTTGCGCGTCGGAAAGCATAATTTCCGGGTGGGCGGCAAGATAATCGCCTACCAAGCCCATGTGAGTCCTGCTCAAATTGCAAAGGATCTCACGCGGGGCGTAGGTGCCCAGCTCGTTGCGAATGCGGTCGTTCATGCCCGCGCCGGAAAACGAGGTGACGTAAATTTGCGCCGTGGAAATATCGGCAAAACAAATCCCGCTTTCAAATTCGCCCATGGCGAGCGTGCAAAGATAGTTGTTCTTTTGCTCCGAGAGCAGTTCGGACTCGATGAGCGTTCCCGGCGTGACGATGCGGATAACCTCGCGCTTGACCAACCCTTTGGCCAGAGCGGGGTCCTCGGTCTGCTCGCAGATGGCGACCTTATACCCCTTTTCGATCAGTTTGCCGATATAAAGATCGGCCGAATGGAAGGGAACGCCGCACATGGGGGCGCGCTCGGCCTCGCCGCAATCCCGACCCGTCAGCGTGAGTTCCAGCTCGCGCGAGGCGATTACGGCGTCGTCAAAGAACATTTCGTAAAAATCGCCGAGGCGGTAAAAAAGCAGATAATCCTTGTATTGATTTTTGACCTCGAAATACTGCTCCATCATGGGGGTCATGGGCGTTTCCTCCTTCCTTCGTTTTTAATGGCAACCGCCGCAGGTACTGCAATCGTGCGTGCAGGCACTCCCGGGCAATTCGCCGGTAATTTCATAGTTGATGGCCGCGTTGACGCGCTCCATAAGGTTGTTGACGGCTTTTTGCGCCGCGGCAAGATTCTGGTAGGCCGCGTTTTCGGCAATGGCACGGTAAAGTTCGTCAACGCGGGTCTGGATCGCCTCGATCAGGTGCAAGTCCTTCCCTTCCTGTTTGGCGATCTCGCCGGCAAGCAGGGTTTGCTGTACCTCGTATTCCTTGCGCAGGCGCAAGAGCGCCGTATCGTTTTCGTACGCCTCTTTTGCCGCTTCCAGCGCTTTCAGCCGTTCGTCGGCCTTTAACGCCTGCCCCAAGCGCGCGGCAAGTTCAAAAATTTCCATTGGTTTTATCCTTTCAACGTTTCAATCGCTTTGCAGTTCCCCTTGCAGGGCGAAGGGCTCCGCGCCGGTAATTCCGACCCGCACGAAATTTCCTTTGGCGGCGGGGTCGCCGCGCCAGAAGACGAGCTTATTGCCCTCGGTGCGGCCGCACACGCTTGCGGGGTCGTTTTTACTCTCCCCGTCGCAAAGCACGCGCAGGGTCTTGCCGATCAACTCCCGGTTCTTTTCCAACCCGATGACGTTCTGCCTTTCCAAAAGGCGGTCAAAACGCGCGTGAACAACGGCTTCCGGCACTTGATTTTCCATGCGCGCGGCGGGCGTGCCCCTGCGGGGTGAATAGATGAACGAAAAGATCATATCGAACCGCGCGCGTTCGATCATCTTCATGGTTTCTTCAAAGTCCTCATCGGTTTCGCCGGGAAACCCAACGATGATATCCGAGGTCACGGTCACGTCCGGCATTTTTTCGCGTAAATAATCCAGCGTTTCGGTATATTTCTCCGCGGTGTAGCGCCGATTCATCGCCTCCAAAATCGCGTTGCTCCCCGATTGGAGCGGCAGGTGGAACTGGTGGGCGATGTGTCTGCTTGCCGCCATGACGTCGATCAGCTTTTTGCCGGCGTCCTTCGGGTGACTGGTCATAAAGCGGAGGACGTAATCGCCCTCGATTTTGTCGGCCGCCGCCAAAAGATCGGCAAAATCCCAGCCCGCGGCGGTTCCTTTGCCGTAGGAATTGACGTTTTGGCCGAGCAGCGTAATATCACGGTAACCCGCGGCAACCAGCGAACGGATCTCCTCTAAAATCGGCTCCGGCTCGCGGCTGCGCTCCCTGCCCCGCACATACGGGACGATGCAATAGGAGCAAAAATTATTGCACCCGTACATAATGGAAACCCAGGCGCGGTATCCGCTCTCGCGGCGAACAGGCAGCCCCTCGGCAACCGATTTTTCCTCCGCCCCCGAGCGGAAAATGCGGCGGTGCGTGTTCATCCATTCCCAAAGCAGCACGGGAAAGGACTGCAAAACCGAAGTGCCGAAAATGAAATTGACATAAGGGTACCGATGCTTGATCTCCTCGGCCCGGTGCTCCTGCGAAACCATACAGCCGCACATGGCAATGACCAGCCCGGGGTTTTGCGTTTTGAGGTGCTTATACTGCCCAACGGTGGAAAGCGCACGCTTTTCGGCGTGCTCCCGCACCGCGCAGGTGTTTACAACGATCAGGTCGGCCGCCTCGGGGGCGTTCGTCATCTCATATCCCATCGCCTGCGCCATGCCGGCGATTTTTTCGCTGTCCGCCTCGTTTTGCTGGCACCCGAAGGTGAGCACAAAGGCGCGCCGCGCGCGTCCCGACTCCATGGCAAACCGATCGTTTGCCTGCCGAACCAAAAGGGCGGCGGTTTGCGCGTCCATTGCCTTGCGCGCGGCTTGCAATTCGTTTTTTTCCATGGTTTCACCTCGGTTTCCAAACGGCCTTTTCAAAGTGTATATATTCTTTTTAATTATATCATATTATACAAAAAAAGTCAATATCAGACGAACAAATCTCCGCGCAACTTTTTCGGGCTTGACAAAACTCCCCTTTTTTGCTATAATGATTGCAAATTGATTTGCCGGGAAGGTATCCCGCGAATCTTTCCTTGCAATAAGGAGGTTTTTTACTATGGCACCCAAAAAAACACCGCGTATTTACACACCCATTGAATCGATGGCGCATTTTGCCCAAAAGCTTGCGCTTTTTGAAGATCACATTGCCTTTCGCTGGTTGAACAAACAGCACGAAATTTTAACTATGACCTACGCCGAGCTTGCCGAGCGCGTTCGCCGCGAGGCGGCCGGGCTTGCCGCCGCCGGACTTGCCGGAAAGCGCGTTGCCGTGATCGGTGAGACCTCGGTAGAGTGGGTTACCACCTATGTTTCCGTCGTCGCTTCGGGCGGCGTTGCCATTCCCATGGACCGCGAGCTGGATTCCACCGAAATTTTCGGCTTTTTGGAAATTGCCGAGGCCGACGCCGTGGTTTTCTCCTCCTGCATGAACGCGAAATTCGCGCCGCTTGTGGAAGGTCACGCAACCGTCAGCCGGGTCATTCCGATCTTGCCGGATGAAACCATGCCCGAATCCGAGCGCGTGCTCCCCTTTGCAAGGTTAATGGAGCTTGGCGCGGCCGAAGCGGCAAAGGGTTACCAATTCCCCAAATGCGAAAATCTTGACCGCATGGCCGAAATGCTGTTCACCTCGGGTACCACCGGGTCCAGCAAATGCGTCATGCTCTCGGAGCGGAATATCGTTACCACCGTGAACGCCGCATGTGAAACGGTCAATTTCTCCTGCGAGGACCGCATTGTTTCGGTACTCCCCATTCACCACACCTACGAGCTTGCCATTATGATTGCCGCCTTGAACTACGGCATGAATATTGCCATTAACGACAGTTTAAAACGCGTGCTGCGCAACTTCGCGCTCTTCCAACCCACCGGCTTGATCCTTGTCCCGCTGTTTGTGACCACCATGAACAAGAAAATTTGGGAGGAAGCAAAAAAGTCGGGCAAAAAAGGTTTGCTCAAAATGATGCTCAAAGTTTCGCACGGCCTGCGCGGTTTGAACATTGATTTGCGCCGCAAATTCTTCAAATCGGTCAACGAGGCGTTCGGCGGCTCGCTTTGCAAGATCGTTTGCGGCGGCGCGCCCCTCAACCCCGAAATTGCCGACGTCTTCTACGAGTTCGGCATTCAGATCAGCGAGGGCTACGGCATTACCGAATGCTCCCCCCTCATTGCCGTAAACCCCTACTTCGCGCCCAAGCGCGGCTCGGTCGGCCCCGCCGTTCCCTCCTGCACCGTGCGTATTGACGCCGACCACAAGAACGATCAGGGCTTTGACGAAGGCGAGATCGTGGTCAAGGGCACGAATGTGATGCTCGGCTACTACAAAAATCCCGCCGCCACCGCCGAGGCCTTTACCGCCGACGGCTGGTTCCGCACTGGCGACGTTGGCTACATGGATAAGGACGGCTACATTTACATTACCGGGCGTAAAAAATTCGTGATCGTGCTGGAAAACGGCAAAAACGTCTTCCCCGAGGAGATCGAGGAGTACATTGCCAACCAGTGCTCGGTTGCCGAATCGGTGGTGCTGGGCCGCAAAGCCGCCGACGGCGATCTGGTACTAACGGCGATCGTCTTCCCCAAGCTGGACGCTTTCAAGGATACCGCCGATCATGAAACCATCGAGCGCACCATTCGTGCCGAGATTGAAAAAATGAACAAAAAACTCGTTTCCTATAAACAAATCCGCAACGTCGAATTCCGCTATACCGAGTTCGAGAAAACTACCTCTAAAAAGATTAAAAGACACTTGGTGAATTGAGGATTTTGGGGGATTTTGAAAACCGCAAGGGGGCGGGGGGACTTTCTTGAAAGAAAGAACCTCCCGCCCCCTTGCATCCCCCACCTGCCAAAAGAACTTTGAAAAATGGAAAAAGTTTGTTTTTTCTAACCCGACACCCCGCCGCGCGGGCTGTGATGAAATCACAGCAATAAAAATAGGGCAATGCGCAAATGCGCTTTGCCCTATTTTTGAAAAGCCGCAAAAGGAACTTTTGCGGCGCGCGGCGGAAAATATAGTATTAAAAAGCCAAGGTGCTTCCCTTT
>JBGUNW010000309.1:0-4494 GCA_045117555.1 Eubacteriales bacterium | reverse complement strand
TCCATTTGGTTAAGTGTGACGGTTGCGTCCACTTTCCATGCCTTATATACGGTAACGGGATCTGTTTCCCCCGTTGGTGTATAAGACGCGGTTTCTTTGTAAAATGCGATTAAAACTTCGCGGTGTGCGTCCTCGCCCGTTGCGCGTTCAAAAAGCATATCAAAGATTGTCTGATAGTCGTCCTCGCCCTTAAACATAGTCAATGACTGTGCAAGGCTTGGCTGGTAGCGGTCAATTTCATTCTGCGGGATTTCGTCAGAAATAAAATCAAAGGTCTGTGTCTGTGGGTTCATCGCGAGGGTGAATGTAGTAGATTTTTTAATCTGCTTCCAGCTCGGGCTGCCCGCTGTACCTACGTTAATAAAAGGAACGGTCTTGGTCTTTTTGATAAGGTCGCTCATAGTCTTTTACTCCTCTAAAAATGTGCATTTTACCGACTCCGCATAGGTTGTAAAACCTTTGGCGTCGGTGTCGATAAATTGCGGGAGCGTTACCGCTTCGCACTCTATCTTAATGCTTGTATTGATTGTTAAATCGGTGTGCGTTACTGTCGCACCGTCCAGCTTGTCTACTATCTTTTTGCCGTATTCCCGCGCATTGGCTGCGTTTTTACAGCGTGTGTAAAATGTAAAGTTCCATGTTACAAGGCGTGTTCCGTCCTCGTAGCGTCTTTCGGCTGCTGGTGTCGGGTCATGTCTTATACACGCGCCGTCGGTTTCTGCGTCGGGGATAAGGTCGCAATAAATCGTAAATGGCAGGGTTAATTCTGTTTCAACCCATGCGCTGATATACTCAGCTATTTTTGATTGTATCATCTACTAATTTTCTCCATTGCTCCATTTTCCGCGCTTTCGCCGCTTCGAACCACCGCGCGCAGGCGTTCGGGTTGAATTGCTTTGAATGGTCAAAGTCTACGCCGTAGTATTGGGCGCGGGCGTATGGTGTTACCCACTTTACTTCGCCGCTTCCTATTACGGTGTTATTTATTGCCGATTTCTGCAATACTCCCGTTTTTAATGGCACGTAGTAGTTACTATCTGCCAAAACCTGCGCGTCGAGTTTCATTTGCGCTTTATGAATTGCCGCCGTTAGTTTTGCATTTATAGCCGCTTCGTCAAAGTTTGCCGTAACGGTAAATGTTACACTTCCGTTGTCATTCAAGGGTAACCTCCCAATGGTGCGGGCTGTTGTCCTGCGCAAAGCTCGGCGTTACACTTTTTACGGTGTAGTCTTTACTTTCCCATGTTACGCCGTCGCCCTCTTGGGGTAGTGTCTGCGTAGTCGCTTCGCCCTGCGTTGTAAAATACTGTGTGTATTTTGCGTCTACAAAAAGCGTGAGCGTGTCGGCTTTCACTTCCCCGATTGCGCCGCGTATCGTCTGTAATGTCGCGCCGATACGAACGTATTTTAATACGGTTTCGGAAAACGTCGGGTTGCGGTCGCGGTCTAGTCCGCTGGGCTGTTTCAATACAATTTGATGTATTAAAAGTTTTTTCGCTATTGGTTTAGCCATTAGCAAACCCCCGCGTGCCAATTGTTATACAGTTTTATGATCTCAACTTTTTTTGTCGCTGTGCTTTTGGCGTTCAGCTTTGCGCTCTCCTGCTGTGCGGTGCGGTCGTATGAATACGAATAGCCGTTTATGCTTTCGCTGGCTAATGCACCGCCGCTTTCGCTCGCTCCGCTTGCTTCCTGCGCGGCTTGGTAGTCAATTTCAATCATTCTGCAAACGGCAATATCCACGCCGTTTTCTTCGCGTTCGCTTACTACGCCGTCGAGCAATAGTTTTTTCATAAACATTTTGTCGTCGTCGGCGTAAAAATTAAACGTCGCTTCGTCGGGAATTACGGAACGCCCGAGCGTGTTCTTATAAAAATTATAATTTACATTTTCAAACATTCCGTAACCCCTTTAATTACAAAGTAACTTTGCTTGTATCAATGATATAAGACTTTGTTACTGTTCCAGCGGCTGTTCCTACGCTGAAATATAAACCGCCGTCGATTGACTTGTCGTTTTTCAATCCCTTAGCGAGTACGAGGTAGCGTGTGCCGCCGATTGTTACTACGTCATTGTCGGTGATTTCGTCCATACCGCTAGTTACTTTCGAAGCGCCGCGGCCGTAGTGTGTTACGTTGTCGGCGATTTCTACGCAGAAAATACCTGCGTTTTTAACGGCTTCGTCCCAGCCGATTGCTGCAACCTGCGCAGCTGTTACCTTTGCAGGCTTTCCGCTCAATGCGATTGTGTAGTCAACGCCGCTTGTTCCGCCTGCGCTGATTGCTACGTTTGTACCCTCTGTATTAAGTTTCTGTCCTGCTACTGTGTAGAACTTATCGGGATAGTTTGAAACGCTTGGGTCGTCTGATTCGATATTTACGTATACGGCGTCGCACTTTCCGTCTAAGCCGTTAGGGAAGACGAATGTGTCCCAATATTCGCGGCGCTGGTAAAGGTCGCCGTCGCCCTCTGTGTGTGTACCGTTAGCCCAAAACTTGATTGATGAAATTTTGTTTACGGTCTTTACCATGCTAGGGTGTGCAATACATACATTGATTTTAGAGCCGTTTCCTACGAAGCCGTCGCTATAATCGAATGATGTATTAAAGCGTGTATCGTCTACAACTTCGATGATTGTTACACCGTTGATTGTTGCGATACGGGTTTCGATTCCCTGCTTTTCGTTGATTGACATTGTCTTAATATCAAGGGTCTTTGTGATTTCTGTACTACTCTCGAGGTAGTCCATAATTTCGCCCGATACGTAAGCAATCAATCCGCCCATAGCGCGGTATTTCTTAAGCTCTTTACGCTGGAACATTTTTACAAGGCGGCCGTATGTGTTGGCTGCTGTAAATCCGCTCATAGTTTCGTAGAAACCGTCGGCAATTGCTGCCTTTGCTACGCGCTCAAAGAAGCGGGCGTCTGTTTCGGGTGCAGAATGTTTCTGTGTAAATACGCGTGAAACGTTCTGAATGTTGGCAGTCTGCTTTGTTTCGTCGATGTCTGCGGCGTCAACGAAAAACTCTACGTCGCGGTCGTGTTCGAGGGTGAAGTCTTTATCTTCTTCGATTACTGAACCGCGGTTATATCCGCCGTCGCGTGAATGGTTTTTAAAACCGCTTACGTCCATACGTGTAAAATGGAATGTCTTTGCGCCCGTCCATTTTACGCGCTCTGCTGGTGTCAAGAACGGGCTTGAATAAGCGCCGTCGTCGATAATCTGCAATAATTCGTCAGACCACTGTTCTGCATAATTCATTGTATTAGCCATAGTGTTTAATCTCCTTAGCCTTTAAATCTGTTCCATGTCGCTTTTGGTGCGCTTGCCACTCCTGCGCTTGGCGCGGTTGGTGGTGTTGCTCCGCCTGCTGCCATGTTTGTTACTGTCGGCGGGGTCGGGGTGTTTTCTTCTTTGAAAATGTCCGTTTTTCCGTCGGTCAGTGCTTTAAGCAAATCGTCGAGCGACTTGCCTTTGTTGCTGTCGTCGTTGAGGGCGGCTTCCAACTGTGCGTTGATTGCGTCGCGTGTCAAATCGTTTACAAACTTTTTACCGCTTGTAAAATCTTTAACTTTTGCCTGCAACTCCAACTGTCGAACTTTTGCGGCTGCTTCTTTTTTGGCGTTTTCCGCTTCCTGCTGGTATTTCGCCACGTCCGCTTTTACGGCGTCGTAGTCTTTCATGCCGTCAATAGTCGCGTTTGCCTTTTCAAGCTGTTTTTTGATGTCGTCATAATCGCTATATTTTGCTTTTTCGCGGTTGATGTCGTCACCGTTCAGTTTCATTACTTTGTCGACCTGCTCGTCGGTCAACCCTGCAGCTGTGAGTTCTTCTCGTTTCATTGTGTTTGTTCTCCTTACGCGTTTTTTACGGCGTCGCCCGCCAATTGGATAGTATGGGATTACGCGCCCATGCCCGCATATATACATAGTCATTTTTTACAATGGCGTTGTATGCAAAAAAAAAGAAACGGCGGGAACGCGGGTGCGTTTGCGCCCCGCCGTAAAGGTATGTTTACTTTACCCTTATAGTCATTTTTCTTTTACAAATAACAGCAGGATCTCGTCTGCTGCCTTTGCGCCGATTCCAATAGCGGCAATAATTGCCCCATACATTGCGGGCTGAAAATAAGCCACGAAAATGTTAGCGGCTGTTGCTGCTACGCCGATTAAACCCGATACGAGGGAATATGTTTTTTTGCTCATTTCTGAACCTCCGCTTATATAGTCATTTTTGCGCGGCCTGCGTGTCGGCGATGTAGTCAAATATTTTTTCCCAATACCAATACGGAACTATTACCGCGTCGCGGTCTGCGTCGTATTCCCATACGAGCGAACCGTCGGCGTTGTACGGGTCGGGCGGGTAGAACTTGGCGCGGGCGCTATTGTCCGTCTTTTGCGTAGTTATGCAACTTGTCAGCCATAGTGTGCAAATCGTGAGAATGGTCGCCCGTGCGAACTTCGCTTTTATCTTTGCCTGCCTGCTCTGTGGCG
>JBGUNW010000308.1:0-1621 GCA_045117555.1 Eubacteriales bacterium | reverse complement strand
CATCGTGCCGAGAGCGCCGTAGCGGGTATGGCTGTCGCTGCCGAGGATCATTGCGCCGCAACGCGCAAAGCACTCGCGCATATAAGTGTGGATAACGGCTTGATGCGCCGGAACGAAGATGCCGCCGTACTTCTTAGCAGCCGAAAGACCGAAGAGATGGTCGTCCTCGTTGATGGTACCGCCCACCGCGCAAAGAGAGTTGTGACAGTTTGTCAAAACGTAAGGAAGCGGAAACTTTTGAAGCCCGCTTGCTTTGGCGGTCTGAATGATGCCGACATAAGTGATGTCGTGCGACGCAAGAGCGTCGAACTTGACCGAGATGGGCTTATCCTTTTCCGCCCCTTTGACGCTGTGCGCGCTCAGGATGGAATAAGCGATCGTCCCTTGATACGCTTCGTCGAGGTCCTTTTGTACGTAGCCTGCCGCGGCAAGTTCTTCCCTGTCCGCGATCTTACCGTTGAGTATGTAGGATGCACCGTAGAATTTCACTGTATTTCTCCTTTTGAGATGTTTTTCTTTTATTTGCCCGTCTTGCGACGAAGCTTGTCAAAGGCGCGCATCAACGCCGCCCTATTGATCTTGTATTCCGCAAGGCTTTGCTCTTGCTTTTTGCGTTCCTCTTCCAACTCCAAAGCACGCTCGGACTTCCTTTTAGCCGCTTCTTCCTTGCGGTACGCAACGCCGCAAAGGAGAGTCAACGTCTTCCCCGTCATTTCGGCTACGCCGCCGCCCGTTTCCACCGTCAAAACGCCGTCGGAAGTTTGAAACCGAACGTCGCCCGGAACGACCTCAACGGTGGTCTTTTCACGCCCCGGCAAAAAGCCGATCGCACCGTCCGAGGTGGGTAAAACGAGAGAATCGACTTCCCCTTCGAACACCACTTCACGCGGCGTCATCAACAGCAAGGCGAAGCTCATCGCTTGATGTCCTCCACCCCGCCGATAAAGTAGAAAGAGCCTTCGGGCACGTCGTCAAACGCGCCGTCCAAAATGGCGTTGACCCCTTCGATGGTCTTTTGCAGGGGGACGTACTTACCGGGCAAGCCGGTATACGGCGTCGCCACGTGGAAAGGTTGCGAGAAAAAGCGTTGCAATTTACGCGCGCGATAAACGAGAAGCTTATCCTCCGCGGACAACTCGTTCATACCGAGGATGGCGATGATGTCTTGCAATTCGTTGTAGCGTTGCAATGCGGAGATGGCGCGCTTTGCCGTTTCGTAATGCAGATCGCCCACGACCTCACGTTCCAAAATGCGGGAACGGCTTTCCAAGGGGTCGACTGCGGGATAGATGTTTTGCTCCACAATCTTTCTGGACAAGACCGTCGTAGCGTCCAAGTGAGTAAACAAGGTAGCCGGCGCGGGGTCGGTCAGATCGTCCGCGGGAACGTAGACCGCTTGCACCGAGGTAATAGAACCGTTTTTGGTACTGGCGATGCGCTCTTCCAAACTGCCCAGTTCCCCCGCCAAAGTGGGTTGATAACCAACGGCGGAAGGCATCCTCCCAAGGAGCGCGGAGACCTCGCTGCCCGCCTGGACGTAACGGAAAATATTATCCAGGAAGAACAAGACGTCCTTATGTTCCTTATCACGGAAATACTCCGCGATGGTAAGCCCGGTAAG
>JBGUNW010000307.1:0-1831 GCA_045117555.1 Eubacteriales bacterium | reverse complement strand
CGGCTGCAGACTACACAAAGGGCAAAGACTTAAAGCGCGTTATTGCAGAAATGGCGCACTATCAGTCAATCGGCGGAATGGCGCGCGGGGAATATTACACCATGACCGAAACCCTTTGTATTGACCCAAGCGCGAAGATCATAGACGAAAACCGCATACGACCCGAGTTTATGGCAAGCCTTTATAAAAACCTTTCAGCCAAAGGTTATACAACAAGGCAAATAAACGATATAATTTTAGCGAATGACTATTTACACCGCGACGTGGGCGTATTGGCGGCAACAATGGGTTACGACGTAATACGCGCCGTACACAGTAACGTCCGCGCTGACTATATGGTCATACTAAACCGAACAAAACTAATTTTGTTAGGGGGCAAATAATGGCTATACGATACGCAAAAGACGGCGACATAGAAACATACGACAAAGCAACGGGAAAAACTACGGGGCATATTACCACAATGGGAAATTGCATAGAGAAAACGCCCGAAGAAATCGAAGCGGACGAAAAGCAGATACAAGAGCTTTACGAGCAATACGGAATAAAGCCCCGTAAACCGCGCTAGAATTGCACGTGTCGCATTCTTTGCGCATAGGTCGACAAATTACACCACCTGCGCCAAAACGACGCGCTGTGCGCAAAATAAGCCCTGCACCATTGCGGGGCATTTTTATTTTAAATTAGGGGAAATTTTCCCTTATTTTCCGCTATTTTCCCCTATTCCAAAATGACTATATAAGCAGAGGTGACGCAATGGAAGTAACGGCAATAATTAGCTTTGCAATAACAATAGCGGGGTTCATTATTGGAATTATTACCGCCGTAGCAAAATTGGCGGTGCGTTTTGGAAAAATGGAGCAGCGACTAGAAACGGACGAAGAAAACGCAAAAGAGGAACGCGCCAAGCGACACGAGCTGGCGTGCAGGCAAACAGAATATAGCGCAACACAAGCGGCCATTATGGCGCGTTTGGACGCTATCAGCGAGGATTTAAAAGAACTTAAGGAAGCGGTGAAAAAATGAAAATCGACCAATATTTTATTACGCCGAACGAATACAGCCGACCGCAGAAACCCCTGCGCGAAGTATTGGGAATCGTTATACATTGGACGGCGAACCCGAACGCCAGCGCCGAAGGAAACCGCCGATTTTTTGAAAACCGTAAAACGGGCATGGGCGGATATGGTAGCGCGCATTTTATCATTGGTACAAAGGGCGAAATATTGCAGGCTATCCCGACGAACGAAATAGCATACCACGTGGGAAGCTCGCAGGCAGACCCGCAAAGCGGGCAGATATACACAGACTACGCGCGCGAGAAATACGGCAAATATGCGCAGAACCCAAAAACCACAAGCCCGAACTTTTGCACAATCGGCATTGAACTCTGCCCGACCGACGACGACGGGAACTTCACCGAAGCGACAATAAACAGCGCTATTGAATTATGCGCGTATTTATGCAGGAAAACCAACCTTACACCCGACGACATAACAACACATCACGACATTGTCGGCTGGAAAGATTGCCCGAGATTATGGACGAAGCGCCCCGAACTATTGGACGCTTTCAAACTATCAGTAAAAGACTACATGACAAGGGAGTGTTGAATAATGGCAGACGAAACAACAACCACAGAAGAAAAAAAAGAAATGACCGCCAAGACCATAAGCAAGGTTTTTAAATTCATTGCAACGGGCGGCCTTGTAGTAAGCGCCGTTTTGAAATGGGCGGGAATATTGCCGAACGCCAGCGCGGGCGAAATCTGCATGATATGGGCGACCGTCTACGGATTGGGAGCGGGAACGGTCGACTTAAATATTATGTT
>JBGUNW010000306.1:0-4642 GCA_045117555.1 Eubacteriales bacterium | reverse complement strand
GGTTCAGCCGTTCGGTAACGGCGCCGGTAACCAAACCGTTGCCCGAATCCAACGTTCCGGCAAAGCGGACGGCAGCGTCGCGCAATTGGATCAGCACCGCGTCACGCAGTTGCAGAGTGGTAAGGTTTGCAATTCCGTAAAGCGCGGCTTTGTAGGCGTCGTTATACTTGTTTCCGGCCTGCTTTGCGCCGTACTTTTCGGCAAGAAGCTCCAACGCTTCGCTCACCTGACCGGAGCGCTTATCCACAAGCGTTTGCCCAATTTCCAGCGTTTCAAGGTTAAACTCTTCGCGCTTTCTAGTAATTTCCTTGTTGATGGTATTGATATAACGCCGCAGCTCGGTTCTCGGGTTTGCGCCGTCGTTATACGCGGCAAGGAAAGCAAAGTTGGTATAACGGTCAATGTAGTAATAACCGGGGTAGTTCGGAATGGAAGCAAGATTTTCAAACTGCGCTTCCACCTGTTTGCGCTCGGCTTCGGTCCAGGGCATTGCTTTCAGGGCTTCCCTGTTTGCCGTGGAGTGTTTTGCCGAATCGCCCATAATGGCAACCATTTCGGTGGCGTATTCCACCTGGCAGGGTGCGTCGGTATACCATTTGGTAAACTCCCATGCGGTTCCGTACTGCTCTTTAAGCGCGGCTTTGTATTCTGCCTCGGAGCCGTAAAGGTTTCTTTCAATATTTTTCTTCCCTTTAATCATAACCGCCGCCGTAACCGCGGAAACCGAGCAGTTGTTGATCGTACCGTCCTCCCCGACAATACCGGGAAGCGGAACGAACGTCCAACAGCCGTCCAATTCGGTTGCGAAAACTTTGAGCTGGTTATACAACGTGGTGTAGTCCGAAATCACGATCGGCATTTCGCCGGAGCGGAAACGGTTTGCAGCGTTGTAGGAATACGGGAAAGAATACTCGGTAAACATGTTGCACATCTTCTCGAAAGAATCCAGCCCTACCTGCGAATCCAGATTGATGCGCATTCCGTTGTCGGCAAACAGCTCGCCGCCCATTTGATAAAGGAATATTTTATAGCTGGTGGTAACGCCGATTTCCATGTTCTTCGCCTTCAGGTCCTTTTGCGCGGTATACAAACCGTCCCAAGTTTCCAAATTGATATTGTCAAATCCGGAAAGAATATCGGTGCGAATGAACATCATGGGGAAAAGCTGGGTTTCGGGCAAGCCGTAGCAGTGCGAATCGCCGTTTTCGTCATCCATGCGGAGAACCACCATTGCCGCCTCGTTGAAGTTTGCGGCAACCTCGTCAAAGCCCTCCATATCGTCAATATTGATCAATGCGCCGCGGATCGCGTAGTTGATTACGTCCGCCTGGCCGAGGCCGAGGTAAACGTCCGGCCCGACGCCCGCAAGAATGGAAGGAAGCAGCGTGCCGCCGGTAACCAGTTTCAGGTTGACGGCAATTCCGGTCTTCGTAGTAAAATCGTTTGTTGCAAGGTTGCGAAGCACCTGCGCCTGATCGCGCCCGTAGGCAAGCCATACGTTTACGCTCTCCAAGGATTGATCCGACTTTTTGGCGCCCATGCTGTTGTAATCGCGGAAGAAGCTTTGAACAAAGCCCACGATCTCGTGCCAGAGATTTACGAAAAAGTTTCCGTTTGCCTTGGGCGCTTGTTCGGATCTTCCCTGAATCGTCAGGTAGTCAAGTTGCAGCGGCTGCGTTTTCGCGTCGGTCAGGAAGGTACCGAGCGATCCCACGTAGCTTTTGAAGTTGGAAAGGTTGGGCGCAATGTTTTCCTCGTCGGCCCCCATTTTTTCCAACAGGTCGGCAAGCTTATCACAAATACCCGTATACGTAGACGCCGTATTTTTCTTCAATTCGGCGGAAAGTTCTTTCAACGCTCTTGCCTGCATGATCATATCAATGATCGTATTCGGCATGAGAATGATGAACTCGTAATCGGCATAGGGGTCCGGCGAAGAGCCGGTATATTTAATAATGTCGAGATAGTCGTTGTTCAGCGCGTTCAGAATGGCTTCCAGTTTGATAACGTTTTCATTCATGGAGCCGAGCGTTACTTCCAGCGTAATGGTATATTCCACGTCTTTTTCAAAGTAAAACTCAAAGCTCTGGGACTCCTGCCCTTTCTTTCCGGCGTTCTGCACGTTGGTAAAGGAGGTTACCTGCCAGTTGCTGCCGTAATCGAAGCGGAGCTCTGCTGCCTCGGCAAAGGGAACGCCGTTGTAATAACCGGCCGATTTCCCGCCGTGCGCGGCTTTATAGGCGTCCAGATTTTCATAATTCGTATAGATCCGAAGTGAGCGGGAAACGAACAAACCATCCAAATAACTCTGCTTGAAACGGGCGTAAATATCGTAAAGCCCGGAAGCGTTTACCTTAAATTTGTACTCCACCCATTGGCCGGAAGTTTCCCATTTTTCGGTACCGATGGTGTTGAGCAGAGTGCGCGTGGTATCGCAGGGGGATGTAAGCGCCGAGGCACGGTCCTCAACCGGGTAAACAACGTTTGTGGAGGTTCCCGTGGTGTATTCCCCTTCCAGTCTAATCTTGTCGGTCCCTTCCACCATGGAAGCGCCTCCGGCTTTCAGATCGGCAAGATATTGCTCGTAACTTCTGTACGTTGCGTAAGGCGTTAAAACGAAACCGCAAAGCGCCATCGGCTCGTTAATGCCTTTGAGCGAAATGGTAACCGTTCCGTCTTCACCCGGATCAATCCAGTATCCGAAATCGTCGGCATAGTAGCCGTTGCTGTCGCGCAGGGTGTAGGTCATCCATTCGGGCGATTGCTGCATTGCCGGACGAAGCTCGTTGCGATTATCGTCCTGCTCAAAGAAGCGCAGACCGTACTGATCCAAAAAAGCGTTGATCTCGCCGGTAACGATCTCCGGCTGGGCAATCAGCAAAGAGGAAGCGTCGCTCGAATAGCGCGTCGAAAGTCCGATCTTTTCCGCTTCCGCTTTTACGGCGGCAAGATCCGCTTGCAATTTTTCAGGGTCGTTGCGGATCTTTTTGGAAGAAGGAACGTAAACGGCCTCCATTACGGAGTAGTTGGAGCCACTTTGCAAAAAGGACTCCCAACGCTTGACCAGCGTGATCGATCGCGTTTCGGCAAACGGCACCTCGTGATTGATAAAGAATTCGCGTTCGATCGAGGTCGCCTTTCCCTCCACCGGGTAATAGACCAACGAAATGGAGTACAGCCCCGGCTCGGTTATTCCCGCGGCGGCAAGGTCCAGCGTCCAGGCAATGGTACCCGTGCTGGGCGAATAGACCGCGTTCTTTCCGTCATAATTCACCGGTCTTGCCGACCGCCCGTAAGTATCGTCGCCAACGTCCTCCCGGCGATATTCCACAGTCCGCGTTTTTCCGTCGGCGTCCTTTTCGGTCACTTTCATGACCCATTCGCCGTTCTCAACCGAAACGGAGTTGCCTTTTCCCTGACCGTAGGAATTGATACCGCCCGACCAGTGAATCCAGCCGGTGGTGGCGTCAAAGAAAAACTGTTCCTCGGTTCCCGTTTTCGTGCCCGCGGCTTCAAACGCGTCCTTATATTTGAGCATATAGGCGCCGTACGAAATATTGTTCGCGGTTTCCAGATACTCTTCAATCAGCTGTCTGGTTGGATCCGTTGAACCTTCGGTGCCGACGTCCGCGCTGACAAAAAAGGTTGCGGTGCTCACAAGAAACAGCACGGCAAGCGCCAGGCACAAGATTCTTGTGAATGATTTTTTTACCATTTGCATTCCCTCCTGAATAGATCGCATATCGGAGCCCGGCCGCAACCGGTCAACGCCATTCCGCGTCGGCTTTGTCCGCCCTGAAATTCGGGCAAAGCTACCCCTTTTTTATATATAAAATATATTAACACAAAGGGCTTTGATTGTCAAGTAAAAAATCTTCCGGCGTACGGCCGCACCCCCCGAAAAAAGGAAAATTTCGAAAACTTTATTTTGCCTTTTGTTTTTACGGTTTTTCACTCTTTTCTCACATTTTTCGTCAACTTTTTTTCGTTCTTTTTGTGGTAAATTATATTTACTTTTTAGAGGCTTCAAAAAAAGTAAAAACGGCTCAAAAGCGTGATTTTTGGTTATTTTTCCTTCTTTTTTCGTCTGTTTTCAGTCGCCGTTTTTAACAGTAAATACAATTTACCATATTTCAAGAAAAATGCATGATTTTAACAAAAAAAGTGACGGGACAATATTTGTCTATTTTTAACAAAAATTGGATGAAAATTTCTACACCTTGTCAATGCCGCTCAATTTCCTTTTTCGATTTAACTTTTACGGGTTCTTGACAACCGAACGGTAAAAAGCTATAATAAGCTTATCCGATAAAAAAAGAGGTTATCCAGTAGATGAGAGATTTTGCAAAGATAACAATTACCGAAAAAGGCGCCGATTTTCTGCGCGGCGGACACGTTTGGGTCTACGAAGGAGAGGTGACCGGGGTTGATCGGCCCGTTGCGGACGGAGAACTCGTAAACGTGTTCTCCGCCAAGGAAAAATATCTCGGCACGGGGTTTTACAACTCCCATTCCAAAATCCGCGTGCGGATCGTTTCCAAAAACGCGAACGACAAGTTTGACGAGGATTTCTGGACCCGGAAACTGCGTTGGGCAATCGAATACCGCCGCCGCGTTATGGGTGCGGATTTTGCCTGCTGCC
>JBGUNW010000305.1:0-2565 GCA_045117555.1 Eubacteriales bacterium | reverse complement strand
TCCAAAGAGGGTTCCGAAGCTCCTGCGCCATTCCGGATTCCGCGCGGCAACGGCCTGATTTGGAAAACTGCGCCCGAAATCGTGATCCTTGCTCCGGCAAACTCTGCCGACGCGCTTGCGCTTGCCATGCATTTGCGCAAGTCTGGTAATTCGGTAAAGATTTTTGATCCGGCTGAAAAAGGGCTGTTCCTGCGCGCGGTGCTGACGGCGTCAATCGTCTATGTTCTCCCCGGTGCTCCCCTGCCAAAAGGCAGAAAAGCGGAATTTGCATTTTCGGTTATGCGCCAGGACGGCGGCGAGATTTGCCGATTGCAGAAAGATTTGCACAAAAAGTTTTGAAAAAAATTCAAAAAACACTTGCATTCTTTCAAAAGTTATGATATAATACAATGCGTTGTATTCTATTTTGCCCCGTCACGACCCACGTTTGGTGGCGGTGAAGCGTTTAGTAGGAGGTGTCAAAATGGCAAAATGCTGCATTTGCGGTAAAGGAGTTGTGTTCGGTCAGAACGTTTCCCACTCCCACCGGAAAACAAACAGAACCTGGAAACCCAATATTCGCAAAATCAGACTTGACGGCGAGAAAGCGATCAACGTTTGCTCCCGTTGCCTTCGCACCCTGAGAAAGGCATAATGCCGGGTGCGCATAAAGAGATGCGGCAGGAACCCTTGTTTCCTGCCCTTTCTTTTTTAATCATCACTTATAAGGATTGTTTCTTATGGAAATTGAAAAGCAACTACGCATTAACGAACTTGCAAAAAAACAAAAAGCCGAGGGACTGACACCCGAGGAAACCGCCGAGCAGAAAACTTTGCGCGAAGAATATCTTGCCGAATTTCGCGCGCGGCTCAAAAATACGCTTGACAATACCGTTGTTGAGGAGCCGGACGGAAGCCGCGTTCCGTTGAACGCCTTTCGCAAAAAATAAAGCGCGGCCATTGAAAAAATTGCAAAAAGGGTTTACAAAATTTTGTAAAAATGCTATAATTAAGTACAGAAAATACGAAAACGGAGGATGAAAATATGAACTTGCCGCTACAAATGTCTTCCTCCTCCGTTGCCGAAACCGAACGGCTCGGCGCAACCCTTGCCGCCGCCATGCTTGCCGACTCCTCTCTGCCGCCCTTTCTGGCGCTTTACGGAGATTTGGGCGTTGGCAAAACGGCGTTTGTGCGCGGCTTTGTTTCGGTCGTTTCGCCGGGTTCGGCGGTACGCTCCCCCACCTTCGCGCTGGTGCGCGAATACCCCGCAAAGCCCCGCCCGGTCTTTCACTTTGATTTTTACCGAGTGGACAGCGAAGAAGACCTGATCTCTATCGGGTATGACGATTATCTTTCCCGCGGCGGAATCTGCCTTTGCGAATGGAGCGAAAAAATTACCGGGTTTCTGCCCGTGGATCGCTTGGAAGTTACCATTCAAAAGGATGATCTCTCCCTTCCCGACCACCGTAAAATCACCATTTTGCAAAGGGGGAACAAGGCATGATCGTTTTGGCGATTGAAAGTTCGGCCATTGCGGCGTCGGTCGCCCTGCAAAGCGACGATCGTCTTTTGGCGGAGCTGACGCTGAACCGCGGAAATACGCACAGCGAAAACCTGCTCCCCATGGTGGAAACGCTCTTAACGCGCACTGGTCTGTCGGTGGACGACGTGGATCTGTTCGCCGTTTCCGCCGGCCCCGGTTCCTTTACCGGCGTACGCATCGGTGTTGCGACCGTGAAAGGTCTTGCGTTCGGGAAAGGCAAACCCTGTATCGGCGTTTCCACGCTGGAAGCCCTTGCCGAAAATCTTGCCTTTCTTTCGGACGGGCTGATCTGCCCGGTGATGAACGCCCGGAGAAATCAGGTTTACACCGCGCTTTTCCGCGGAAAAAGCCGTATTTTACCGGATCAGGCCATTTCGGTTGCCGAACTGGAAGAAGTGCTTTCCGGCTATTCCGAGCCGGTTTGGTTCGTCGGGGACGGATATGAGCTTGTAACAAGTCAGATCAAACACGTCTACCATCCCCTGCCCGAACGGTTGCGCCTGCAAAGCGCCGCCTCGGTTGCCTCGGTTGCCATGCGGTATGCAAAAGAGGGAAATACGACCGACGACGCGCGTCTTTTTCCCGTTTACCTGCGCCCCTCGCAGGCGGAGCGAACGCGCGCCGAGGCCCTGAAAGCACGGGAAGATCATCAATAACCTATTTTGAAAGGATGCAGAAACCATGGAAAAGAAGATCACTATCGGCTCCGACCATGCCGGATACGCTTTGAAAATCAAAATCATCGCCCACCTCAAAGAAACGGGCTGGGACGTGATTGACGTTGGGACCGACAGCGAGGCGAGCTGTGATTATCCCGTTTTTGCCGACGCCGTTTGCAAAAACGTTCAGAACGGCACCACCAAACTGGGCATTTTGATTTGCGGGACCGGCATTGGAATGTCAATGGCGGCAAACAAGCACCGCGGCATTCGCGCCGCCGCCTGCTCCGACGTGTTCAGCGCCCGCTTGACGCGCGCCCACAACGACGCGAACGTCCTCTGCTTTGGGGAGCGCGTGGTGGGTTACGGCGTTGCCTGCGA
>JBGUNW010000304.1:0-1779 GCA_045117555.1 Eubacteriales bacterium | reverse complement strand
AACCGTCCTTCCGGTGAACGGCGGAAAGGATTCTTGTCCCGTCCTGATCGAAAAGCTCGACCCGGTCGACGTCGCCATCCTCGGCTGTCCTGTGGCGGAATTTCAGGTAGAAACATTCGTCCTTCAGCTCAAAGAAATTGTCGTTGGAGATCGCGGTTTTGACATTATCCCGGAGCAAGTAGATGGAAACCGTGGTGACGCCCTGCCATTTTTTCGTTTCCTAGATGGCGGAATACTTCGGGACATACTTGGACCGCAGGTAATTCCCCGACTGGCTCTTCCCGTCTTTATGATACAGGAAGATGCGGACATCATCGCCCGGATATTTCGTTTTGTCGGCCTGCAGCGGCAAATCCTCCCGCCTGACCCACACATAACCGGTATACGGCTGGTCCTCGCCCGCCTTGTATGTCCGGCCGTCCTTCAGGACCTCTTGAGCGGTGGAGATGTAGGAGAACGTTTCCTTCGCGAGCTTCGGCGCCTTCACGTTATTTGCGGTTTTCACTGTTTTCTTCTTTGACGCCGAAGCGGAGGCGTTCGATTCCTGCGCGGACAATACGCCGATTCCGCCGAGGGTAAAAACGACCACGGCGACCGTTATTACGGCGAAGTAGATATTTCTGTTCTTTTTCGTGTTCGACATCATTTCAGCCTTTTCAAGATTTTGCTGATAGCGGGTTTGAGGAATCACAACTTTATTATAACACGTCTTTTGAGAAAAAACAAGGGCATCATGGCTGAAAAAGCGAGGGAAAAAAAGCTGAATGCGTTCCGTGATAAAAGAAAAAAACAGGCGCAAGCGGGTTCGACGGGATGTCCCTTCGGGGGGTCGCTTCGCTCCTCGGTGAACTCGTTTGCACGAGTTCGTCAGGTTTTCTTTACCGCGAGGCGCGCCCGGCAGAGTTTTTAGGATGAGGTCGCCGATCGTTTTTTGACCGCGAGGCGCGCACGCAAAAAAACAGAACCGCCAGGCCATTGGCGGTCCTGTTTGAAGAAACGCTATAAAACTTGTTTACATCTGATAATACTCTGTTTCCGTATATCCCGATGCGCCGGGCACAGTAAAACCAGCCTTGTTAAAAATATACTCGTCCAAGTTGTCTGGGCTAACAATCCTCGCGAAAATATAATCTTCCAAATCAATTGTTTTAGAAGTTGGAGTTGTCGGCATCGGGATCGTGGCGCGTCCCCCGTCTACACTTACAAGCGTTACGGTTTTGATCCATGAACTGTTATAAAAAACATCATAAACAACCTTAAACGCAGCGGGGTCTGGAAAACTCGTAGCCCAGTTCTCTTGGAAAGTCGCAGGCGCACTACTATCGCGTTCTTGAATTCTTAATTGAGGGTCATCAAAGAGAGTGTACGCGCCCAACTCCGGACTATGAATCCAGTTCGATGCATTTGTCGTTCTGAGGATGTTTCTGATGTCAATAAGGGTCATCATTTTGTCCTTTCGTTTTTTGGGCGGACTCGGGAATGAGCCCGTTTGTCGTTCAGTTTTGTGAATGTCTTTTTTTGCCGGGAAACGGTTTCCCGTGTACGCATACAGTAATCTGTGCTTTTATAAAAAACAAGTCCGAGAGAAATAATAACCTGAAAATAAAATCGGAAACAGTGTATAAAAGTACGCTGCTTTGAACTTGTTTTCGGGCTGATTTCGTTTCGTCGATGGTACGAGAATGCCTTTCCCCGGCTCAGGGTGGATGATACGGCAGGCGGGACTGGCCGCTTCGCTGGGGTCGCTTCGCTCCTCGGTGAACTCGTTTGCACGAGTTC
>JBGUNW010000303.1:0-1515 GCA_045117555.1 Eubacteriales bacterium | reverse complement strand
TACGGAAGTTCATAGCGGAGCATTGATCCGGCGCGGATCATCGAGGCCGACGGCGAAAGGCAAGCCGTCGGCTTTTTTTTGTGTCTTTTTCAAAAAAAATGCGGCCCCTTTGATTTTTGAACAATGCGGAAAGGCTTTGACAAGTCACGCCTGGACAAAATATTGGACAATACAAGACGCGAGAGGGCGCAAGCGGTCTTTAGCGGTTATAATAGCTGTTTCATTATCTGGCGGAAACAGCGAAGGGGGGAAAACAAACGAATAAATACAAGCCTTTTCACGCCTAATGGCTGATTTTTGTCTGCTGGAAAAATGATTTTGATTTTTTATATTTTTCCCATAATTGCCAAACATGCAACAGAAAAAAAGCGAAAAGAGAAGCAAGACAAGCAAAAGGGGAAATTATGATCACAAACGCGACAGAAACAATTATTAAAACTGCATTGGCGGCGGATCAGCAGGCGACGCCGGAAGAGAAAAAGCAGATCCTGGCGTCACTTACTCCGAAACATGAAAAAATGCTGACGACGCGGGAAGTCTGCGACATTCTGGGGATTACCAGGCGGACGCTTTTCGCCTATGTGAAGGCCGGGAAGCTGTCGGCGGTGCAGTATAGCCCGCGAAAACTCCGTTACAACCAGACAGAAGTCATGGAGTTTTCAAAAATCGGCGTCATGGCGTGAGATCGGAGGGACGAAAAACAAGAAAGGCCGCCGAAAGCGGGCGGCCAATCCAGAAACCGAGGAGAACTATTTTAAAATACTGGCTTGTAATATTTTTTCAAGCCAGGAAAGGAGTTTTATATATGGCATGGAGCGAACACAGCGACGCGGACAAGATGCGGGCAATTATGGCCGTCCTTCCGTCGTCGGCTTTATGTGGTAAACCAGAAGAAGTTTATAACCAATGGCTGACTATTGGCATGGCCTGCAAGAACACGGGTCTTTCGTGTTCCGATTGGGACGTCTGGAGCCAGGCGGACGCGGATCGATACAATAAAGGCGAATGTGAGAAGAAATGGTACGGATTCAAGAAAAAGGGCGTCGGCGTCGGGACGGCCCTAGAGATCTGCGAGAAGCACGGCTGCAAGGAGCAAGCCATGGCGTATTATGACGGCGAGAAGCGGGCCGCGTCTGTCGTCGTTTATGATTATGACGACGAACTGACCGCGACGGAGCCGCGACCGACGGAGACACGGGGAGAGGCGGCCCCCGCGATCACGGAGCCGGGGGACGATTGGCAGCCGGGGCGGGAGCTTGCGGATTATCTGGGGGCCGTGTTCCGGGACGGTGAGACGTTCAACGTCGTTTTTGCGTCAAAGGAAAAAGAAAAGGAGCCGGGAAAATGGCGTCCTGCAAGCCGTGGTGTTGTCTATGACGTTTCAAAGATCAAGAAGAAGCTGCAAGACGGCGAGGCGATTGAAAATGTCCTGGGGCCATACAATTCAGAGGCGGGCGCGTGGATCCGGATAAATCCCGCGAAGGACGGGACGGACGGCGCGGAAAATGAATTTAT
>JBGUNW010000302.1:0-2556 GCA_045117555.1 Eubacteriales bacterium | reverse complement strand
GCGGCCGGTGATGATGGTGCCGGTGAGCAGCACGCTGTCGCCTGCGCGCAGGCTTTGTATGTCTTGATCCGTAATCGGAAGCGTAATGCGTTTTTCCATGACTTCTCCTTTGTGACGGTTCTTTTATCAATTAAATTTCCGTGCTCGCGTGGCGCGCGGCGTGACAGCAGATGTTGACCGCCACGGGCATGCCGGCGATGTGCGTGGGCGAGGTTTCAATGTTGACGCCCAGCGCGGTGGTTTTGCCGCCCAAGCCGGCAGGGCCGAAGCCCATCTTGTTGATTTCCGTCAGCAGCTCGTCCTCCATTGCCGCGTAGCGTTCGTCGGGATGGTGGGTGTCCACGGCGCGGAAGGTCGCTTTTTTGGCGAGCTGCGCGGCGCGCTCAAAGGTGCCGCCGATGCCTACGCCCACCACAATCGGCGGACATGGATTGGGGCCTGCTGCGCGGACGGTGTCCAGAATGAACTGCTTCACACCCTCAACGCCGTAGGCGGGCGTCAGCATTTTGATGGCGGACATGTTTTCGCTGCCAAAGCCCTTGCCGCCGGCGGTGATGCGGATGGCGTCGCCGGGCACGATTTTGGTGTGGATGATTGCCGGCGTGTTGTCGCGCGTGTTCATGCGGTCAAACACCGGATCGCTGACAACGCTTTTGCGCAGGTAGCCCTCGGTGTACGCCTCGCGCACGCCCTGCTGCACCGCGTCCTCAAAGCTGCCGTTTTTGACGCACACCCTGTCGCCGTACTCCACAAACAGCACCGCCATGCCGGTGTCCTGACACAGCGGAATTTCCTCTGCCGCCGCGATTTTATCGTTTTCGATAATCTGACGCAGCACGCTTTTGGCGACCGGCTGCTCCTCAACAGCGAGCGCCGCCTCGAGCTGTGCCATGATGTCGCCGCCGATAAAGTAGTTGCAGTCCATAAACAGTTTTTTGACAGCGGCGGTGATTTGTGCCGCATCAATTTGCCTTACGTCCATATTTTTATTCCTTTCAGGTTGATTTCAGCTTGAAATTTTACAATTTCTATTATAAAACTTTTTTACGGGTATTTCAATATCTTTTATTTTGTGATACAATAAAGGCGTACATTATTCCGGCAAAGGATTTGATAATATGAGCAAAATTTTAGTTGTTGACGATGAATTTCGTATTCGTCAGATCATCCGCAAGTATGCTGAGTTTGAGGGCTACGAGGTGGAGGAAGCGGTTGACGGCATGGAGGCAATCCGCATTTGCCGTCAAAAGGAGTTCGATTTAATCATCATGGACGTGATGATGCCCGAGCTGGACGGCTTTTCCGCCTGCCGCGAAATCCGCAAGTTCCGCGACACGCCCATCATCATGCTGTCCGCGCGTGGTGAGGAGTATGATAAAATCCACGGCTTTGAGCTGGGCAGTGACGACTATGTGGTGAAGCCCTTCTCACCCAAGGAGCTGATGATGCGCGTCGGCGCGGTCATCAAGCGCTCCGGCAAGGGAGACGAGCAGGGCAAAAAGGACGTGTTTACCTACAAGGGCTTGGAGGTCGATTTTTCGGCGCGCATTGTGACCATCGACGGCAAGCGCGCGGAGATGACGCCCAAGGAGTACGAGCTGTTTTTCTACATGGTGCGCAACAAGGGAATCGCCCTGACGCGCGAAAGTCTTATCAGCGAGGTGTGGGGCTACGACTTTTTCGGCGATGAGCGCACGCTTGATACCCACATTAAGCTGCTGCGCAAAAGCTTGGGCGAATACAGCAAGTGCATTGTAACCCTCAGAGGAGTTGGTTATCGCTTTGAAACAGTATAATATCCGCAAAAAGCTGCCGCTGCGCCTGAAGCTGCTCGGCTACTTTTTGGTGTTCGGCGGCATTATTCTCGTGGTGCTGTGGGTGTTCCAGTCGTTCTTTCTCAAGCCGCTCTACACAGTGTCCAAATCGCTGAAGGTGGACAAGGGCGCGTCGCGCATTGCGCGCGCGGTGGAATACAACAAAAACGTCTGGGCAACCGTTGATAGCGTTGCCCACCAGTACACGCTGTCGGTATACCTTTATGATGTCGGCGGCGGCGCGCCGACGCTTGCGCGCGAATGTTCCTATGAAAACATCGCCATCCGCCTGAATGTGGAGTATGCCGACGCGCTGAAATACTACGAAAAAACCGTGGACAGCGGCGGCAAAACCAATTTTGTCGATCGCAACGACGCCGAGGACGCCGCCAAGCGCCGCATTGAAATTTTGCAGGCGTCATCCAGCGCCGACAGCGCCAAAACAAAGGTGCACCAGGCGAGTGTGGACGAAAACGAAAGCTTGGTCTATACCTATATTCTGACGCGCAAGGACGGCAGGCAGACGTTTTTGATTATCACGTCGTCCATCACGCCGCTCAACACCACGCTGGAGGTTATCAAAAACCAGATGATTTTGGTTTCCTGCGTGTTTGTGCTGCTGTCGCTGGTCTTTTCCGTGTACGCCAGCCGCCGCATTGCCAAGCCGATTTCGCAGACCAACAACGCGGCGAAGCAGCTTGCCAAAAAGAACTACGAGGTGGATTTCAACGCGCGCGGCTAC
>JBGUNW010000301.1:0-1920 GCA_045117555.1 Eubacteriales bacterium | reverse complement strand
TTTTCGGAATATACTTTAAATAAACTTATATAAGGAGTAAAACTATATGATATCACTATTTATTGCCTTTGCGGTACTTATAGTCGGATATTTATTATACGGCGGTCTTACCGAAAAAATATTCGCTACCGACAACAGAAAAACGCCTGCGATAGCGATAAACGACGGCGTAGACTGCGTGCCGATGAAAACTTGGAAAGCGTTTTTGGTACAACTTTTGAACATTGCCGGAACAGGTCCTATCTTCGGGGCTTTGATGGGCGCAGTATTTGGACCGATCGTGTTTTTGTGGATAGTTCTCGGTTCTGTTCTCGGCGGCGCCGTACACGACTTTATGTCGGGTATGATAAGCGAACGGCACGGCGGAGCGTCTATTGCGGAACTTTCGGGAATATATCTCGGCAATGCGGCAAAATGGATAATGCGAGTATTTTCGGTAGTACTTTTGATATTGTGCGGAGTGGTCTTTGTGACCAGCCCCGCCGCCCTGCTTGCGAAATTTACGCCCGACTACTTTAACGGAACTTTTTGGACTGTGGTTATTTTGATTTACTATTTGCTGGCGACTCTTCTTCCCATAGATAAACTTATAGGTAAGTTGTATCCCATTTTCGGAGTACTCCTCATCGCTATGGCGGCAGTAGTTCTCGACGCAATAATATTTTCGGGCGGAACGTACAAAATCCCCGAAATTTCACTTAAAAACCTACACCCCGAGGGCTTGCCCGTATGGCCGTTTATGTTTATAACTGTCGCCTGCGGCGCAATTTCGGGCTTCCACGCAACACAATCGCCTATGGTGGCAAAGTGCATCACAAGCGAAAAAGAGGGTAAAAAAGTGTTTTACGGCGCTATGATTTGCGAATCCGTCATTGCGCTCGTCTGGGCGGCGGCAGGCGTTGCCTTTTACGGAACTACTCAAATGTTAAACGACGCACTTGCAAGCGGAGCGTCAAACGTGGTATACGATATTTCTACCGGTATGCTCGGCGCTTTCGGAGGCATACTCGCCGTCGTGGGCGTCGTAGTATGCCCTATCACTTCGGGAGATACTGCTTTCCGCAGCGCAAGACTTATTCTCGCCGAAACCTTTAAAATCGACCAAAAACACATTAAAAACCGTCTTATTATAACTATCCCTCTGCTTGTCATAGGCGGACTTCTTTCTTGGTTTGCGCTCGCCAACGAACACGGCTTCGCCATTATCTGGCGTTATTTCTCTTGGAGCAATCAGACGCTCGCTATGATTTCTCTGTGGGTGGCTACGTCTTACCTCATAAAAAAGGGAAAACACCCTTTCGGCTCTTTCGTAACCGCTATCCCGGCAACGTTTATGTCCGCCGTAAGTATGACTTATATTCTGACGGCGGAAGAGGGTTTTCGCTTATCGACAAGTATAGCCTATCCCGTCGGCGCAATATTTGCCGCCGCTCTATTTATAGTTTATATTTTCATACTGCGAAAGAAAAATAAACCTGCGACCGCCGAAAATACACCGAAATAAAAATAGGGCGAGGCGTCTTAAAATACGCCTCGCCCCTCTTTATACTTCTTTCATTTTTTTCTTAAATACGACAACGGAGATTATCCCCACCGCAAGCGTGTATGCTAAAACCACTAAAAGCGGAAATACAAAGTCCCAAAAAGTGTTCTCTATGCCGCTAATAGCGTTTTGGACAAGCATAGTGGCGTTTCTGAAAGGCAAAACGTTCATAGTTTTGATTATCCCGTCGCCCAGCCCATCTATCGGAAACCACATACCGGACAATACCGATTGCCCGGCAATCACCACCGAAGCGACTCCGCCTATCGATTTTTCGTTACATATCCCGCCGAGCAGTAACCCCACGGCAATAAAAAATACCGAAGTAACCAAGCCTAAAAGTATAGCAATCAACATTCCTGCGCCTAAAACGGAAG
>JBGUNW010000300.1:0-3944 GCA_045117555.1 Eubacteriales bacterium | reverse complement strand
CGCAAAAATGTCGATATGACGCAGGAGGAACTGGCGGAACTGCTGTCAATTTCTTCGCAGGCAGTAAGTCGTTGGGAAACCGGATCTGCACTGCCGGATATATCGTTGATCCCTGCAATCGTGAATCTTTTCGGTGTGACTTCCGATGAACTTTTGGGAATCGACGTCTCTCAACTGCAAAATCAGGTAGCGGAATACAAACAGAAAATGGATGATTTTTACAAACGCTGCCGTTATTCTGAGATGTTAGAGCTTGCTCGCCGAGCGAACCGGGAGATACCTAATAATTTGGAATTGAAGGGGATGCTTGCCTTTGCGCTGAACAGTAACGCAGAAAAAGCAGAGAATGTTGATGAAGCCATTGAACTGTATCAAGAAATCCTCGAAAAATCCGTTGATCAAAAACTTCGCTTTCGGGCGATCACGGCTCTTTGCCGTCTGTATGCGGAAAAGAAAGACAACAAAGAACAGGCACTCTTTTATGCTAATCTGCTTCCAAAATGGAATTATCAGACTGCTTCAGATTTGATCAGGCGGTATCGCCTTTTACCGGACAACGAAAGAGAGCGCTTTTATCAAATGTACATTTCAACGGCGACCACCGCTTTAAGCCAAGGATTGTTCGATTTGGCGGATCCAAATTACTATAATTCTGCATCCACTATTCCTGTTCCGCAAAAAATCGAACTGTTGAAGCAAAGCCTCCAAATTCTGAAGGTCATTTACGGAGATCCGCTGTTGTCGCAGAACCGCGAATTCTATGAAATCAACCGAGTCATTGGCTGTTTATATCTGCTGGAGAATAAAACGGACCAAGCGATGGACTATTTTGAAGTTGCACTTTCGCACGCCAAAGAAAATGAAAAGTATCACGATGGGGATTGTTATTTCTCCCTTGCGATGAAGGGGTTTGAATGCGACGAGCATTATCTGTATGATAACACAGCCGTTCAGGACATGTTTGAACGTTTCTCCACACAATCCCGGTACGATTGTTTGCGGGAACACCCTCGATTCCAAAAAATCATGGAAGAACTTCAAAACAACGTGCGAGGTAATTGATTGCAAAAGTCGATATAGAGTGTATCTTTTAGGCGCTTTTAGCTCGAAAATGTACCTTTTTGGCTGTCTCAAAGCGGCTTGAAGTAAGCTTTTCCGCAGTTTTTGGGGTGCTTTCAAAAGACAACCGTCCGGGGGCTTGTTGACCCTGAACGGCTACCTCTTCTTTTTACTCTCAAAGAGTAATCGTTGGAGTATGGTTGCAAATCGCATTTTTATTAAGGTCGTCTTCCAAAAATTTTGCGAAGCCGGTCGGCCGCCTCGGCGGTATCGGCGGGACTGCCGAACGTGGAAAAGCGGAAATATCCTTCGCCGCACTTGCCGAATCCCGCGCCGGGGGTGCCGACGATTTGCGCTTTGTTTAGCAAGTGGTCAAAGAAGCCCCAACTGTCGCCGGCAGGGCATTTGAGCCAAAGGTAGGGCGCATTTTTGCCGCCGCAATAGGAAATGCCGCAAGCATCCAGCGCCTGCATCAAAACCTTTGCGTTCTGTTTATAGACGTTGATATTTTCCCGGATCTGTTTCTGCCCCTCGTTGGTAAACACGGCCGCACCTCCTTTTTGGAGGATATAGGAAACGCCGTTGGTCTTGGTGGTGCGGTTGCGCACCCACATGGCATTCAGGCTTATGCCCTCGCGCACCAGTTCCTTGGGAATAACGGTATATCCAAGCCGCGTTCCGGTAAACCCGGCAGTTTTGGAAAGAGAGCAAATTTCGATCGCACAGGTGCGCGCACCGTCAATCTCAAAAATGCTGTGCGGCAGGGCGTCGTCCTCAATAAACGCTTCGTATGCCGCATCAAACAGGATGACCGAGCCGTTCTCGTTTGCAAAATCCACCCATGCCTGCAACTGTGTCTTGTCAAAAACCGCGCCGGTTGGGTTGTTGGGTGAGCAAAGATAGATCAGATCGGCCTTTGCATTTTCATCCGGCATGGGCAAAAAGCCGTTTTCCTCACCCGAGGGAAGGTGAACGATTTTTCTGCCTGCCATGATGTTGGCATCTACATAAGCAGGGTACGCCGGCTCCATGATCAGAGCGGTATTGCTTTTGTCAAACAGGTCTAAAATGTCGCCCAGTTCGTCGCTCGCGCCGCTGGAAACGAAAACCTCGTCGGTGAAAAGCGCAATGCCGCGTTTTTTGTAATGCGTCGCGATCGCTTCGCGCAGAAAGGGTGCGCCGCATTCGGGAAGATAGCCGTGAAAGGTCTCCTTGTTCGCCTGGTCGTCCACCGCTTCGTGCAACGCTTGAATCACGGCGGGGCAAAGGGGGAGCGAAACGTCGCCGATCCCGAGCCGGAGCAGTTTTGCGCCGGGATGGTCGGCGAGATAGGCGTTTACCTTTTGCGAAATGTTGTAGAACAGATAGGATTCTTTTAGGTTTGCATAGTTTTGGTTGGGTTTCAGCATAGCTCGGTATCTCCTTCGTAAACCGTTTCCGCAGGTCCGGTCATAATTACGCGCCCGTTTTGCGAAACTGCAATTTCCAGTGTGCCGCCGTCCAGCCGGACAAAAATTGGGGTGTCGGATGGACAAAATCCTTTTTCCACCGCTGCCGCGACCGCCGCGCAGGCACCGGTTCCGCAAGCCATGGTCACACCGCTTCCGCGTTCCCAGACGCGCATCCGCAATTCGGTAGAAGAGATGACCTGCACAAACTCCACGTTCACGCCGCCGGGGAAAGCCGGTGCGTGATCGATTTGCGCGCCAAGCGTTTTCACAGGGGCGGTTTCAGCGTTTTCCACAAACACGACCGCGTGTGGATTGCCGACTGAAACAGGGGTGCATACGATTTGCTTTCCGTCAACCGGAAGGGAAATGTCATCATTGGCTTGCGCACTTCCCATTTCTACGGCAACCGTTTTGACCTTGCCGCCGATCACGTGCAAATGCAAGGTTTTGACACCGGAAAGCGTTTCCACGGTTAGGATGGTTTTGTCGGTATAGCCCTTGTCGTAAACGTATTTTCCCACGCAGCGAATGCCGTTGCCGCACATGGTCGCCTCACTTCCGTCGGCGTTGAAAATGCGCATTCTGAAATCGGCGACCGGGGACGACGAAATATAGATCATTCCGTCTGAACCCGCGCCGAAATGGCGGTCGGAGAGTTTTTTGCAGAGTTCAACGATATTTTCGGGAACTTCGCCGAAGACGTAGAGGTAGTCGTTACCCAGCCCCTGCATTTTGGTAAAATGGAGCATCATTGCTTGCCTTTCATGCGTTCAAACGCCGCGCAAACAAAGCCTTTGAAGAGCGGATGCGGCTTGTTGGGGCGGGATTTGAATTCAGGGTGGTATTGCACGCCAAGGTAGAAATCGCGGTCGGAGAGCTCCACCGTTTCCACCAAAAGCCCGTCCGGGGACATTCCGCCGATGGTCAATCCGTGATCTTGCAGGATTTTCCGGTAATCGTTGTTGAACTCGTAGCGGTGGCGGTGCCGCTCGCTGATGTGCTGTTTCTTGTAGCACCATTCCATAGTGGTATTGGGCAGAATTTCGCAGGGATAGGCGCCCAGACGCAATGTACCGCCCTTGTCGATCTCGTCGCTCTGCCCGGGCATAAAGTCGATGACCTTATGCTTGCATTGCTCGTCAAACTCGCCCGAGTTGGCGTCGGCAATGCCGGCAACATGGCGCGCATATTCGATGACGGCGATCTGCATTCCCAGGCAGATACCGAAGAAGGGAATTTTTTGCTCCCGCGCGTATTGGGTTGCCGTGATCATACCTTCAATGCCGCGGTTGCCGAACCCGCCGGGAACGATGATACCGTCTAACCCTCCAAGCGTTTCCTCCACGGTGTCTTTGGTGATTTTTTCCGAGTCGATCCAATGGATTTTGATATGCGTGTTGTAGAAATATCCGGCGTGGCGGAGTGCTTCGGCAA
>JBGUNW010000299.1:0-1946 GCA_045117555.1 Eubacteriales bacterium | reverse complement strand
CCATGTTGCGGGCGCGTTTGATCGCCGTGTTCAGCTCGCGCTGATGGACCGCGCAGGTTCCGGAAACGCGGCGGGGCAGAATTTTGCCGCGCTCGCTGATGAACTTGCGGAGCTTTGCGCTGTCTTTGTAGTCAATGAATTGAACTTTATCAGCGCAGAAAATGCAAACCTTTTTTCTACGACGGTTGATAGCGGGACGAGCCGGGCGAACAACCGTTTCAGGTGCTTTCGTATCCATATTTCATAATCTCCTTATCAAATTGAGTGATCCGCTCGTCAGAAGGGCAGATCTTCGTCAGCCTTCACTTCCTCAAAGTTGGGGGTTTGGTTGGGCTGCGTGGTGGAGTAAGAGGGCGCGGCAAAGGAATCCGATGCGAATTGCGAAGCAGCGCCTCCGTCGTTTTTGCCGTCAACGAACATTACTTCGTCGGCAATGATATCGGTGGCATAACGCTTTTGTCCTTGCTGATCAGTCCAGGTGCGATTCTGGATCGAACCGACAATGCAGATCGCGGAACCCTTTTTAAAATAGCGGGAAACGAACTCGGCCTGGCCTCTCCAAGCGGTAATGTTGAAGAAATCGGCAACCGATTGCGCGGGAGCGCCGGAGTCGTTGGATTTGGGCTGGAATCTGCGGTTAACGGCGATGGAAAAAGAAACCACCGCAATTCCACTGTTGGTCTGTTTGAGTTCAGGATCAGCGGTAAGACGGCCGCCGAGGATGACTTTGTTCAGATTCAGATTGGACATTTTTTGCCTCCTTTTTTGTGGGACCGAATTAAGCTTCTTCGGTCGTTTCGGTTGCCGGTTCTTCGGCAGGAGCGGCTTCTTCGGCGGGCGCAGCTTCTTCAGCAGGAGCGGCTTCCTCTTCCGGAGCGGTCTCTTCGTCGGCGGCAGGAGCGGCTACGGTTACCTTTGCGGCGTCGTATTCCAACTTAATGGTCATCGAACGAATAACGGTTTCGTCAATGTTCATCAAACGTTGGAGCTCGACCGGGAACTCGCCGTCGTTTTTGAACGTAACAACGGTGTAGTAACCTTCGTTCATATCCTCAATGGGATATGCAAGGCGGCGCTTGCCCCATTCATCAACCCGGATCACTTCCGCGTTTGCGGCGATCAGGGTGGTGAACTTGTTTACTGTGGCCTTTGCGGCTTCTTCGCCGTTTGCAAGGGACACAACAAACATACTCTCGTAAGAATTGTTTACCTTTTCCATGTTTTACCTCCCTATGGACTTTTCGGTCGTGCTTGAAAATTTGCACGACAGAGAGACGGGTCAATTCGCCCGTGTCAATATGGAATTATACCATGTTTTGCCGCCCCTGTCAAGCTTTTGCAAAAAAAAATTCGCACTTTTTCAAAAAAAGACGCGAAATTCTTGCAAAAAGCCCTCCTATTTGTTATAATAGCCGTAGAAATGCGGAACGGAAAGGGAAAAGATATGCGAACGGTTCGGCTTGGCGTTTGGTTGTTGTTGATATTTTTTGCGCTTTCCGGGTGCCACGCCGCTACGGAACGGACGTTTTCGATTGTCTTTCTGGACGTTGGGCAGGGGAATGCCACGCTTTTGCAAACGCCGGACGGCGACGTTTTGGTGGATTGCGGCCCCGAAAGCGCGCAGGAAACGCTTTGCCGCAAGTTAAAAGCCCGTGGCGTTCAAACTTTGAAATTCTTGATTTTGACCCACCCGGACGAGGATCATATCGGCGGCGCCGACGTGATTCTGGAACAGTTTTCGGTGGATGCGATCCTCTATAACGGTGGAGTCGAAGAAAGCGAGAGCTTTGCGCGTTTTCTTGCCGCCGCGGCGCAGAAAAATCTCTCCGTAACAGCGCTGGATCGCGATGACGAGGCGATTCTGCAAGATTTGAAAATTACCGTTTTGCACCCGGAGGATCGTACCGATCCCGGAGAGGGAAACAAAGGAAGCCTTGTTCTTCGTG
>JBGUNW010000298.1:0-1931 GCA_045117555.1 Eubacteriales bacterium | reverse complement strand
GTACACGGCTGGGGCGATAAAAAGTCCTTCTTTGTGGGCAGCTTCCACGATGTAGACGGCAAAGCCCGCGTTTCCTCAACCTCGGTTTCTTCCTTTGCAAACTCCGGCTTGTATGATCCGTCCTACGGAAAAGATATCATCAAGGCATGCGAACGGTTGGACGACAAATACGGTCTGCGCACCTTTGACGTGCCGTTCGACCCCGATTCTTCCGGCACCGTCGGGCGGATCGGAAAACTGCCGGCCGGAACGGCGGAGAATGCCGCAACCTACATTCACGCCGCGCTGTTCCTTACCCACGCGCTTTACCATATCGGCATGGATGAAATGGCAAATGAGCAAATCAAAAAGTTGCTTCCCATTTCCTACAAGTGGGTGGATAAAACGCCCTACATCATGCAAAACGCCTATTGCTATAACCCCAAAATCAACGTGGACGGTTCTGCTCTCAACGATTGGTTTACGGGCAGCGGCGCGTTGGTCATCAAGATTTTCTTAACCGATCTATTCGGCATTCAGCCGCAGGATGAAGAACTGGTTCTGGCTCCCGCGGAGCATTCTTTCCTGGAAAAATTCCGGGTGGAGCTGCCCGTTCACGGCAAGATGGTGCGGATTTTTGCCGAAAAAACGGGAAAAAAGAGCTTTGTTGTCAACGGGAAGGCGTTAAGCGAGAATCGCGTTTCCTACGCCGACCTGAACGGCGAAAACGAAATCAAATTAACTTGGTAAAAACAAAAAACGACCCGCAGAAATTCCGCGGGTCGTTTTCGGTTTTTATTTTTGCAGTTTCTTTCGTACTTCGCTGGGCGAAAGGCCCATCACGCGCTGAAAGGTTTTTGCAAAGTAGGAGTTGCCGTTAAAGCCGCAAAGGGCGGCAATTTCATGCACCTTTTTGTTGGTGTTGGCAAGATAGTGGTGGGCGGCGCGGCAGCGGATCAGGTTCAGGTGTTCCACAATGGTAAGGCCGGTGGTCCGCTTCACACAGCGGCACATATAGGCGGTTGTAATACCGATTTGCGAGCTGATCTCGTCAATGGAAAAATCTTTTGCAAAATTTTCCCGCAGGTAGTTGATCACGCGAACGGCAATGGCGAAGTCGCCGTTTTTTTTATCCGATTCCCGAAACATGGTTGCGGAAGAATACCGTTTGTAAAGCTCCAAAAGAAAGCGCTCGGCGCTGGTGCGGGTCAAGGCCTGTTGGTAGGGGCCTTTTTCCTCGTATTGTTTCACAATATCCAAAAAAAAGTCGGTCAGCTCGGGGTCGTGAATCAGCGGTTGCAGCGTCAGCTTGGTTGCGGGAATTCCAAGCGAATTCAAAAACTCCATGGAGGGGATCAGGCAATGGTGGCGCCAATCGGTTTGGGAGCCGGTGTGAATTTTGCCGGAGTTGACTACCACAATATCGCCGGGGCGGGTGGTATAAAGCGATTCGTCAATGGAAATATTTTCGGTACCTTCCAAAGTAAGAAGCACTTCAATTTCCAGGTGCCAGTTGGTGTAAAATCCGTCCGCCGAGGATTTCAAATCGGTGTGCAAAATAAAAGGGAAAGGCTTTTCCCGGTAGTTGGTAATTTCCGCCGCAATATCCTTCATAAAAAACTCCTTTCCGAAACGAGCAGAACAAGTATAACACGAAAAAGAAAAGATGTCAATACAGTTTTATAAAATATCAAATTCGATACATTTTTTTGTTGATTACAGAATATTTTTCTGCTCGAAACAAATTTTTTTATATTTTTTTGCTTCTTCTCTTGACAGATTTTCTACATTGTTGTATAATATATTTATTAAAAAAGGGAGAACTATGCCTTTTTTATGTAAGAAGGGGGCAAAAACCCTATATAAGGAGGAAAACATGAAAAGAAGAATCCTTTGCTTTGTTTTAACGATGGCAATGGTGCTCTCCATGCTTGTAGTGGTTCCTGCCGTAA
>JBGUNW010000297.1:0-3741 GCA_045117555.1 Eubacteriales bacterium | reverse complement strand
CAGCGGTCGAAAAGCGCAAGGATCGGCGCGAATGCGCCCGCAGCGTTTTTCGGGCACCGCAACAGGATAGCGCGAGGGGGAGAAAACTTTTTTGGAAAAAAGTTTTCTCCCCCTCGCGGCCTTCCCTTATCCCTCAAACTTTGGCATGGGGAGAAGTTTATGCAGGTTCATGGCGTGCAGGCGGTCGATTTTTGCCTTGACGTCGGGTTTGGCGGAAAGGTCGTCCTCGCCGCGAATGTAGCGATCGAGGTCGGCGTAGGTAAAGCCGAGGTTATCCTCGTCGGTTTTGCCGGAAAGGCCGTCCGAAGGCGCTTTTTCGATCAGCTCGCGAGGCAGACCCAGCTCTTTGCCGATCTCTTTGACCTCGCGCACGGTGAGCGAGGAGAGGGGCGAGAAATCGCCGGCGGCGTCGCCGTATTTGGTGGAATACCCCACCCAATCCTCGGAGAGGTTGCAGGTGTTCACCACGCGGCCGCCCACGCAGGCGGCAACGGCGTAAAGCGTGGTCATACGAACGCGGGCGGGGGTGTTGACCTTTGCCTGCGCCGACAGCTCCATGTGTTTTCCGAACTCGGCGAAAAAGGCGTCCACGGTCGGGCCGATATTGATGGTGACCGAGGAAATGCCCAGCGTTTTGACCAGCAGGTGGCTGTACGAAATATCCGGTTGTTCGCCCTGCGGCATCAGCACGCCCAACACGCGGTCGGTTCCGAGCGCGCGGGCGCAAACGGCGGCGGCCACCGAGCTATCCTTGCCGCCGGAAATGCCGATGACGGCTTTGGTTTCGGGCGCGGCGTTCTCCCGGAAATAGGCGCGTACCCATTCAACAACGCGATCCAGCGTTTCTTTTGCGTTAAAGTCCGACATTTTGAATCTCCTTTTCAATATCGTGAAAAATCAGAAAATCAAACTCACAAGCCCGCGCAAAACGGCAACCAGAAGGATCAGCACGAAAAACGGCACGTCGATCGGCGTTTCCTGAAACCAGCCCTTTTTTTCAAACAGGACGCGGATGGGATGGATGAGCGGCTCGGTAATAACGTACAGCACGCCCGAAAGCGCCCCTTCGCCGGTGGGATCGAACCAGGAAACGACCGCGCGCAAAAACAGGGCCAGCCAAAGAACGGTCAGCATTCCCGAAAGCGTATAGTAGAGGATCGAATGAAACAGCTCCATTTCCGGCTCCTTTCCCAAAAGTTTGAAAAAATCAACAACAGGGTATGCCCGAACGTCACATTTTGCCCGCCGTCAGGCGAATGAGCAGCGCAAGACTGTCCGGCTGGACTTTTGCCTCGTGCGCGGCGCGGCAACGGCTCTCGGCCCCGCATTTTTGACACCGGTGAACGATCACATACCCGCGGCGGGCCTCCGGGTAGACGCGGACCGGCTCCATATCGCCGCCGCATTCGGCCGCGCGGTCGCCGGGGTTGACGTCTACGTGGCGGGACCACAGGCAAAACGGGCAATGGTTGCGCGAAGTGTAGCCCAGCGGCTCCACCTTTTTGCCGCAATGCGAGCAAACAAAGCCGCTGTCGTTCTTCACAAACCGTTTTTGCTCCATTTTCGCACCCTTCCCCGTAAAAATTCTTTTTTTATTGTATCACAAGAAAATCAAAAAGTCAACTGCCGCGGCGCTTTCCGTCTCTTTTTTTGAAAAGAAGAAAAACGCTTGTATTTTGCAAAGAAATATGGTAAAATAAAGGTGAAAATTTTGGAAAGAAGGTGCAACGATATGGCATATCTGAACTACCCGGTCAACGAATGCGATAATCTGGCCGCTCTCGTTCTGCAAAGCGCGGCGACCTACGGCGACCGCACCGCGTTTGCCGAAAAACGCGACGGTATTACGGTGAATTATTCCTACGCCCGCCTGGGAGCCGACGTTTCGGCGCTTGCCGCCGCTTTGGCGGCGCACGGTCTTGCCGGCGCGCGGGTGCTGATCGCCGGGCCGAACTGCTACGACTTTGCCCTTTCCTTTTTGGCGGTAACGGCCGCCGGCGCCTGCGCCATTCCCGTTGACCGCGCGACCGAGGCCGGGGCCTTTGAGGCACTTGCCGCGCGCACCGGGGCGCAAGCCGCGATCCTCGCGCCCGACTTTTTGCCCAAAGCCGATCGTCTTTCCGCCGTTCGCAGATTCTCGTTTGCCGATTTGGAAGATCTGATCGTTGAAGGCGGCGAAAAGCTCCAAAGCACGAACGATCTCCCCCTGCCGGAACCCGATCTTGTCGCCGCCGTCTTTTTCACTTCCGACGCCTGCCGCGGAGTCATGCTCTCCCACCGCAACCTCGCCTTTGACGCCGCCGCGATCTGCAAAATGGTGGAAGTGCGGCCGGACGACGTTTTCCTTTCGGTGCTTCCCATTCATCACGCCTACGAAATGACGCTCGGCATTCTCGTGCCGCTCCTTTCGGGCGCAAAGGTCGCCTTTTCCGAGGGGCTGCGCTACCTGACCCGCGAAATGAAAGAGTACCACCCCACGGTGCTCAACTGCGTACCCTACCTTGCCGAAACCATGTACCATAAAATTATGGCCGGCATTCGCCGCCAGGGGCTGGAAAGCCATGTGAAAAACATGATCCGCGTAACCAGCGCCATCCTGCCCGAAAAGGCCGCGCTCGCCGCCAAACGCCGCGCGTTCTCCTTTATTCATAAGAGCTTCGGCGGTCATTTGCGCCTGATCCTGACCACCGGCGCGCCCGCCGACCCCACGGTCATGCGCGGCTTCCGCAAGTTCGGCATTCTTGCCATTCAGTCCTATTCCATCGTCGAGTGCGCGCCGGTAGCCGCCATCAACCGCGACCGCTTCCACCGCGCCATGTCGGCCGGGCTCCCCCTGCCCGAAACGGTGCTGGATATTTACGATATGAACGAGGAAGGCCTTGGCGAAATTCGCTGCAAGGGGCCGAATATCATGCTCGGCTACTTCGACGACCCCGAAACCACCGCCGCCGTACTGCGGGGCGGCTGGTTTTACACCGGCGACCTCGGATTTTTCGACCCCGACGGTTTTCTGCGCGTGATCGGACGAAAGAAAAATATGGTCATTACCGCCACCGGCAAGCGCGTTTACCCCGAGGAGATCGAAACCCTGCTGAACGAAAATAAGTTCGTTGCCGAATCGCTCGTGCGCGTCGTTCCCGACCGCTCCGCCGAGGGCGTTCACGCAGAAGCAACCGTTTTCCCCGATAAAGCCGCTCTGGCCGCCACCGGCGACGATTCCTCCAAACAGCGCGCCGCCGTTGAGGTCCGCGCCGCCATCGACCAGCTCAACCGCATTCTTCCGCCCTTTAAAAGAATCAAACGCTTTACCGTTTCTTCCTCCCCGCTCCCCCGCACCCCCTCCGGGAGATTGGTGAGATAGGATATGGAGAGAGGGGGAAGACCTTGGGGGAGGGAGAAACTTTTTGCAAAAAGTTTCTCCCTCCCCGTAGGTTTCATAGGGATTTTTAGCGAAGGTTCCTTCGAACACAGGCGTGGCGTGAAGCCACGCCTGTTATCCTTTTGTTTGTTGTTCAGTCGAAGTCCGGATGTTCAACGGCTCCGACAAAGTTGTAGATGATCTCGACGGTATGCCTGCAATGTCCGTCAACCTTCTGCTTTTCGTGAATCAGCACCTTGTCAATGAAAGCCCGAAGGATCTCCGGCGTCAGTTCCTGAAAATCGCTGTACTTGTCCACGATGGCAAGAAACTTGAGGATATCGTCCATCTGATTCTTGGAGTACTGAATACTGCCTTTCAGT
>JBGUNW010000296.1:0-1929 GCA_045117555.1 Eubacteriales bacterium | reverse complement strand
AAGCGCGCAGGCGCCTCTCCCCTGTCACCAGCTCAAATTCGGTGGCGGAAATCTTTCGCACGGTAATCGGTTGCAGAATTCCGTTCTCCGCGATGGAGCGTGACAGCGATTGCAGCTCGAGGTCGTCGAACTGACGGCGCGGCTGGGCTTTGTTCGGTCGGATTTTTATGATGGGTAACTCCAAAATTTTATTTTCGTTCTTACCTAAAAAATTCAACCGCATCACCTTGCATGAACATCAGGGCTTGTCCCTGTGCTATTATCATATCACGAAAGGTGTGCGGTTTTTGTCGCAGCGTGTGCGAGTTTATTCAGTTGTTTTGGATTTATGCGTATGAAACGGTCGAATTATAAGGGCTTGGATTTTATCTTTCCGTTGTTGCGCGGATATTTGTCGGGCGTTGGCTGTATCTTTTCTATTTCTACCAAGCACCGCGCGCCGCCGTCGAAGGGCAAGTCAAAGCTGTGCACAGTCTTAATTTTTCCGCCGAGCGTTTGCACAGCGCGTTTGGCGCTGTCCACTTCCTCCTGTGTGCCGCTGCCCTTGAAAGCGACAAAGGCGCCTCCGAGCCTGACAAGCGGCAGACAATACTCGCTGAGGGTGTTCAGATTTGCCACCGCACGCGACACAACGATATCATAACTCTCGCGGTAGGCAAGATTCTGACCAAACTCCTCTGCCCTGCCGACGGCAAAGTCCGCCTCCAGGCGGAGCTGCTGCAGCAAGTCTGCCAAGAACAGAAAGCGCTTTTTTAGGCTGTCGAGCAGCGTAAGCTGTATATCCGGGCGGACAATCTTAAGCACCACGCCGGGAAAGCCTGCGCCGGTGCCGACGTCCGCCACGCGGCAGCCCTGCGGCAGAGCTACATATGGCAGCAACGACAGGCTGTCCGCAAAGTGCTTGACCGCCACGCCCTGTGTGTCGGTGATGGCGGTAAGATTGATTTTTTCATTCCATTCCTTCAGGAGCTTAAAATATAAATCAAACTGCCTAAACTGTGCGTCGGTGAGTGAAAAGCCTTCGGAAAGGGATTGCTGTAGATAATCACGCATTTGCATGGTTTTGTCCTCTGTTGGTTGCAAGCCAAATCAGCAGAACGCTGATGTCGGCAGGCGATACGCCGGAAATGCGCGAAGCCTGACCGATGTTGAGCGGCTTGATTTTGTTGAGCTTTTCCTGTGCTTCCAGGCGCAAGCCCTGAAGCTGTGTGTAATCAAAGTCAGCGGGGAGCTGTTTGTTTTCCAGCTTTTTCATCTGCTCCACCTGTTTTAGCTGTTTTTGAATGTAGCCCTCATACTTGATTTCGATTTCAACCTGTTCAAACAGATTCGGTTCGTAATCGGGGCGCGCGGTGTCAAACGGCGCCAGGCAGTCATAGTCAAGCTGCGGACGCTTGAGCAAATCAATCAGACGCACGCCTGTGGTGATTTCAGATGTTTCACGTGAAACAAGCAGCTTGTTCAGCGCCTCGCTCGGAGAGATGGTGGTTGTTTTCAGGCGCCTGATTTCCTGTTTTTTCCGCTCCTGCTTTTGCAAAAATTTTTGATAGCGTTCCTCGCTGATGAGTCCGAGGTCGTGACCAATCGGTGTTAAACGCTCGTCGGCGTTGTCCTGACGGAGAACCAGACGATATTCGCTGCGCGAGGTCATCATGCGGTACGGCTCGTTGGCGCCCTTGGTGACAAGGTCGTCCACCAGCGTGCCGATGTATGAATTTGCACGGGTTAAAATCATCGGTTCCTTCCCCTGCACCTTCAGTGCGGCGTTGACGCCGGCAACAAAGCCCTGTGCGGCGGCTTCCTCATAGCCGGAGCTGCCGTTGAATTGTCCGGCGCCGTAAAGGGACGGAAAGTCCTTGAACTCCAGCGTTGCAAGCATAGCGGTGGGATCGACGCAGTCGTATTCAATTGCGTAAGCAGGGCGCATCA
>JBGUNW010000295.1:0-3166 GCA_045117555.1 Eubacteriales bacterium | reverse complement strand
CGGCAAAGCTGTTGTCGGTGTCGCGTTCAAAAAATTTTTCGCTGTTCAGCCGCCGTTCCAAGGTGCGCGCGTTCATGCCGATATCCGGCTCCAAACCGTTAACAAGAACGGTAAAGCGGATTTCGTTGTCAGGCAGGCGCGATAAAAACAGCACCGTGTCGGCGGAAATGCGCGACAGCAGCGTCACCTGCTTTTCGAGGTTGCTCAGTTTGGTGATGTTTTGTACCGAGCCGTAGAAAATTTGACACTCACCCTCGGAATGCAGGTAATAAAAGTGCATGTAGAAGGTGGTTAGGGTGCCGTCGGTTTTATAGAAGTGCATGATGCCCTTTGCGCCGTTCAGGCGATCCTGCACCGCTTCGCGGAGCAGCCGCAGCATCAGCGGCACATCCGGCTTCGGCATGAAGCGCTGGATGCTTTCCAGCCGCTCGGAAAAGTTCGGGATATCCACCGCCTCGTAAAATTGCTCATTGTAGCGTATGATATCCACGTCGTCGCCGTGCAGTGAGTAGAAGGCGCAGGGACCGAGAATGTTGTTGAGCATCGAGTCGCTGTAGATGTTATTGTCGAGCAGCTCGCGCAGGCGGAACTGCTGGTTGGATTTAAAAATAATGCCCGAGGTGTCAATCCGCTGCGGATCGGAAATCAGCTTTTCAAAATCCGCCATCGGCATCGGGCGGTAGAAGTAGTAGCCCTGAATATAGCTGCAGCCGAGATTCTGCAAAAAGTCGCGCTGCTCTTGCGTTTCCACACCCTCCACGATAATCGGCACGCCGATGGTTTTGGTCATGTTGGTGACGGATTCCAGTATGCGGATGCTCTTTTCCTCGTTGCCTTCGTCCATGTTCAAAAACTGTGCGTCGAGCTTGATGATGTCGATGTTCAGGTTTTTGAGCATGTTCAGCGTGGAGTAGCCGCTGCCGAAGTCGTCCATCAGCACGGTAAAGCCTTTTTCGCGCAGTGAACGGACGGTGTCCTTGACCAGCGTGGTGTTGGAGATATAGGAGGATTCGGTAATTTCGATTTTTATCAGCTTGCGGTCGAGCGCGTATTTTTCCGTCAGGTTTTCAAATACTACCGGAAGGTCGGTGTGCAGGATGTCCGCCACGGAAACGTTGACCGAAACGGGCAGCGGCGTATGGCCGCCGTCAATCCAGGCGCGCTGCCAGCGGCACACCTCTTCCCAGATGTACATGTCCAAATCGGAAATCAAGCCGCGCTTTTCCAGCACGGGAATAAACACATCTGGCGGAACAACGGTGCCGTCGGGCTTAATCCATCTTGCCAACGCCTCCGCGCCGACAACTCTGCCGGAGGACGCGCGGCACTGCGGCTGCAAATAGAACACTACCTCGTGTTGCTTGAGCGCTTTGAAAAAGTCGGTGAGCACATGGTATTCCTCATCGGTGCGAAGATACATGCTTTTGTCGAACACGCGCACGCGGTTGCGATAGCCGGTTTTGGCGACCTGCACTGCCAAAAAGGCGCGGTCGAGCATGTCAAGTATGGTGCTGTTCTTTTCCATGCGGCAAATGCCGAACGCGGGCAAAAAGCCGACGTTGCCGCCGCGCAGGCTGACAAGCGAGGCGGTTTCGTCGTACAGCTCCCCGATGAACGCCATGTCAAAGGGCGTCATCAGGCAAAAATCGTCCTGCCCGAAGTAGCCTGCCGTGCCGCCGGTGCGCTCGCCTGCCGCCAGCAGCGCCGCGCTGATTTGCACCATCAGCAAATCGCCTTCATTGTGACCGTACCACTCGTTGAACAGCTTAAAGTTTTCGACGTCAATGGAAACAAGACACCAGTCCTCCGCGTTTATGGCTGAGAGGCGGCTTTCCACATCCTTGATAAAGCTGCGCTTTTTCAACAGACCGGTCATCTCATTGCGTTCCAGTCCGGAATAAACAGCGGTGTTTTTCAACCCCAGCTCGCGTGACTTGCGGTTGTGGCAGTCAAAGACGTACATGCGCAAAATATTTTTGCCGATGCCGTAGGCGGCGCCTGTTACCAGCACCAGCTCCACCCACCGCCAGCTGCCGTCAATCAGGCAAAAGCGGAATTCATCGCACCACACACCGGGAACGTCGGATTTTTCGAGCGTTTTTGCAACGGTGTCATAATTCATCAGCGCAGCAAAGCGTTCGCGCTCGTCGGGGTGCAGCGTTTTTTCAAAGGTGCGGGCAAGGGAAGCTTGGTTGTTCATTTGAGGCAGCGGTATAGCGTATTTGTTTGATTCATGATAAATGCTCCTGATGGTGTGTGCGCTCAGGTTGATTTCAACCAAGTCGTCAAACGACGCGCCGTCAAGATAGCGAATGATTAATTCAGGCTGATGTACCGCTTTCATCAACTCGAATAAACCCGTGTTCATGTCCTAAACCTTCCTTTGTCATTATTACGCTGTAAACCATTCTTATCATAATATTTTCTGTTTACTTTTTCAATACTTACAGCAAAAAATCGGGAAATGTGCCATATTTTCCAAAAAGGTTTTGTGGAAGTTTTACAACGGGTTTTACAGCGGCGGCGCACGCCGAAACAGCTCTTGCCGGCGAAAGGGCAAATTTTTCTTAATCCAAGTAATATTTTACAAAAAACCTGTGGATGAATGTCTGATTAATATTGCAAAAATAACCAAAATATATTATAATTATACTTAAAATAATACGATTACATACAATTGTCAATTAATCAATAACGGAGAGACAGCCACGCGGCAAAGCACGGGCGCTGCCGTTTGCGGAGAGTAAAGAATGATGGGTATACAGGAACAGACAAAGGACGGCGCGCCGCTGTCCAAATATCTTTCGCCGCTCGCGGCATGGGCGCTCGCCTTTGGCAGCGCTGTCGGCTGGGGCGCGTTTGTCATGCCCGGCACTACCTTTTTGCCGATTGCCGGCCCGTGGGGCGCGGTCATCGGACTGGTTGCCGGCGCGGCGATTATGTTTATTATCGGTTGGTGCTACTGCTTTTTGATGAAGCGATATCCCGACGCCGGCGGTTCATATACCATTGCCGCCAAGGTACTCGGCAACGACCACGCCTTTTTGTGCGCGTGGATGCTGATGCTGACCTACGCGGCGGTTATCTGGGCGAACAGCACCGCGCTGTCGCTGATTATGCGGTGTTTGTTCGGTGACGTGTTCTGCTTCGGTTTTTCCTATCAAAT
>JBGUNW010000294.1:0-14779 GCA_045117555.1 Eubacteriales bacterium | reverse complement strand
AGGGTTTAACCTGGAAAAATTGAGCGAAATTGCAACCGATTTGGGCGAAATTCTGAACTCGATCGACAGCACCGAAACCTTTGAAGGAAAAACCGCCGTTGTGATCACCGCGGTCTTCCAGAAGAGCGAAGTTACCGAGAGTATGGATATTGACATCCGCACGGCAACCGAACTTGCCCAGGCGGCAACCGAGAAGGTCAATGGTGTGGATCCCGACTATTCCGCAACCATGGAAAGCGTCAGCACCGGCGCGATTATCGCGCAAAAAATGAGCGATCCGGAAGGAAAGCTCACCGAGGACGATGTGGAAGCGCTTTTGAGGACCATAACGCCGCAAACGGCCAATATGCTCAAAGTTTACCTGACGGATGAACGCGTCGGCGGGTTCGGTATTCCCAACGAAACCACCAATGCCGCGGCGCGCATTCTGCGGGCGCTGTTTGATGAAATGGCCGATAAAGAGAAATATACCGATTACTCCGGCGAAACCTCCGCAATGCTCAAAATGTTTGAGGTTGCAAGAGCGGCCGGTCACAACAGCGGGAGCAACCGCATCTTCAATTTTGGCGATGAAGTCGGACACCTGAATCTGACCGCCGAGGAAACGGTGGAGCTTGTTATGCGCTCCAACATGGTTCGCAACGCCTTCGTCGCGGCAATTTACGTGGACGGCGAGATCGACCCCGCAATGGTCAATCCGTACGGGTTGAACATTCCCACCGGTGAAAGCGATTATCAGGTTTGCGAGGCCGCAATCGAATCCTATTATAACGCGCATCCCGAAAGCAAGACCTTCCTCAAAGCCATTGCCGCATTCTTCGGCGTGGAAGCAAGCTTTCTGAACTGATTGATCGCAGGCAAAAATTGATTTTTCAATCCCCAAAGGGGCAGACCGCCGCATTTTTTGCGGCGGTCTGTTTTCCTTTCTTCCAAAATTCGCAAAAACCCTTGCAAAAAAGGGAGAACTTTGGTATAATAAATGTTTGAATAGAAATAGGTAAGAATATGGTGCGCAAACGCACGGAAAGGGGGAACTTTCATGAAGGATCAAACGGCGCCGGATTTTCGGACGGCAAACCGGGAAACGGGGGAGATTTTATCTCAAAACGGCAACCGGCTGAAATTGATTGAGGGATTTCTCTTTTGCGTAACGGCTTTTATTTTTGCGCTCTTGCTGCGGGAAGCGGGCTTGCAAATGGCGGCGTTGGCCGTTGCCGGTTGGCAGAACGTCTTGTTTACCGTTGCGGGCGATTTTTTGTATTGGGGCTTTGTGCTCCTGGTGGTCATGCCGCTTTTCGTGGGCCTTTTGGGTATGGCGGCGCGTATGGCGAACGATTGCAACGTTTACCTGCCCGATTTGTTCCTGCCTTTCGCAACCGGAAAAAAATACCTGCGCGCGCTCATTGTACTTTGGCCGCTGTATTGGAAATTCGGGGTGTTCTATTGGTTTCCGGGCATTGCTTTCAACGCGCTGATTTCCTATTTCGGCAGAACACCGCTATTGGTTATTTTAGGTGCCGTTGTACTCGGATTGTTGATTGCCGTTTGGCTTTTGCTCGGTCTGCGCGGATTCGTGCGGCTTTCCTTCCTGTTGCAATGGCGAATGCCGCTTTTGGCGGCAAATCGCGCAAACCGGCAAATTGCCGGTAAGTCCTTTTCGGGCGGCGGGCTTTGGTGGCTCTGCTTTTTGCCCCGCATTCTGCTTGGATTTTTAACGGTTGGTATTTTGCTGGTTGCCGACGTGATCCCGCGAATGCTCATTTCCTATTTTCGATACGCCGGTCGTATGACCGATTTTGCATTTTCTTCGGAGGAACCGAATTATGAATGAAAAATATTATTTAACAACCGCAATCGCCTACGCTTCCCGCAAGCCGCATTTCGGCAACACCTACGAGGTCATCATGTCGGATGCCGTCGCGCGGTATCAGCGGGCCATGGGCAAGGACGTTTTCTTCTGTACGGGGACCGACGAGCACGGCCAGAAGATTGAAAATTACGCCACCGAGGCAGGGCTTTCCCCGCAGGACTATGTGGATCGCGTTGCCGGAGAGATCCGCGGCGTTTGGGACGCGATGAACAGCAGTTACGATTATTTTATCCGTACCACCGACGAGCCGCACGTCAAAGCGGTGCAAAAAATTTTCCGCCGCTTTTACGAGCAGGGCGATATTTACAAGGGCGCCTACGAGGGTTGGTACTGCACCCCCTGCGAATCCTTCTTTACCGAAACGCAGGCGGCAGGCGGCGTTTGCCCCGATTGCGGCGCGCCCCTCAAACAGGCGAAAGAGGAAGCGTATTTCTTTAAAATGAGCAAGTATGCTCCCCGTTTGATGCAATATATCGAGGATCATCCCGAATTTATCCGGCCCGAACTGCGCAAAAAGGAAATGGTCAACAATTTTCTCAAAGCCGGGTTGCAGGATCTTTGCGTTTCCCGCACTTCGTTCAAATGGGGCATCCCGGTGGATTTTGACCCCAAACACGTTATCTACGTCTGGGTGGATGCGCTTTCCAACTATATCACCGCGCTCGGGTACGATCCCGATAAATCCTACGCGGAGCAGTCCGAGCGGTTCCGCCGTTACTGGCCTGCCGACGTGCATATCATCGGTAAGGATATTCTGCGCTTCCACACCATTTATTGGCCCATCTTCTTAATGGCGCTTGATCTGCCGTTGCCCAAACAGGTGTTCGGGCATCCGTGGTTCAATTTCGGCGCCGATAAAATGTCCAAATCCAAGGGCAACGTCATTTATGCCGACGAACTTGCAAAGCATTTTTCCACCGACGGCGTTCGCTACTACGCACTTTCCGAAATGCCCTTCGCTTCGGACGGTTCGGTCACCTACGAGGCGGTCATCAAACGGTATAATATGGATCTGGTCAACAACCTGGGCAACCTTGTCAAGCGCACGCTGGATATGGAGAAAAAGTATTTCGATCAACTCGTTCCGGCTCCGGGCGCCGAGGAAGGGACCGATGGAGAACTCAAAGCCGCCTGCGTCAAAGCGTTCGCAAACCTGAAAACCTGTATGGACGATTTTCACATTGCCGACGCGCTCACCGGCATTTTCGAAATGTTAAGCCGCGCCAACAAGTATATTGACGAAACCACGCCCTGGACGCTCGCAAAGAACGAGGCCGACCGCCCGCGCTTGGGTACCGTGCTTTACAACTTGATGGAGGCCATTCGCTGGGGTGCCGTTATGTTGACGCCTTTCATTCCGCAAACGGCGGAGGAGATTTTGAACGAGCTTGGCACAACCAAGCGCGGGTTTGATACGCTTGGCGATCTTTCCGCTTTCCGTGGTATGGCCGCCGGCGAAAAGGTGGGCGACTCCAAGGTGTTGTTTGCCCGCGTGGACGAGGCCAAAAAGCTGGAAGAGTTTGCAAAAAACATGGAAGCGCAGCAAGCGGCGGCAAAGAAAAGCGCCGCGCCGGCACAAAAGCCGGAGGGTTGCGCGCAGATCGGTATTGACGATTTCTCGGCGGTGGAATTGCGCACCGCAAAGGTGATCGCCTGCGAGCCGGTCCCCAAAGCAAAAAAACTGCTCAAATTGCAACTGGACCTCGGCTACGAACAGCGGCAGGTCGTTTCGGGCATTGCCAAATGGTACACGCCCGAACAGCTCGTTGGGAAAAAGCTGATCGTGGTAGCAAATCTCAAACCCGCGGTTCTTTGCGGGGTGGAATCCAACGGCATGATCCTTGCTTCCGGCGAGGAAACGGTGCGCGTGGTCTTTCTTGACCCCGAAACACCGCTCGGCGAGCGCGTTCACTAAACGGAAAAACAAAAAGGGGAGCGGTTTCAAAAGCGGCTCCCCTGATTTCGGAAAGGATATTCACAATGCAAGTTTCGGTTATCGGCTGCGGGCGCTGGGGTTCGCTTATCGCATGGTATCTGGATGGTATCGGGCATTCGGTCGCGCTTTACGGCAGGGCGGAATCGCCGCATTTTCAGGCGTTTCTGCAAACGCGGAAGAACGACATTTTGGAGCTTTCCGACAGGGTCAGACTGACTTCCGACCTTGCGGACGCCTGTCGGGCGGAGATTTTGCTGATCTCTGTTCCTTCCCAAAAACTGCGGAGCTTTTTTGCCGAGTTGAAACCGCTGGATCTGCACGGCAAGGAGATTGTTCTTTGCATGAAGGGGTTAGAGGTGGGAACCGGAAAACGGCTCTCCCAAATTGCCGAGGAGGAACTGCCGCCCGACAATCGCGTTGCCGTTTGGCTCGGGCCGGGGCATGTGCAGGAATTTTTGGCCGGCGTTCCCAACTGTATGGTCATTGACAGCCGGCACGAGGATTTGAAAAAGAAACTGATCGAGGCGTTTTCCGGCAAGCTGATCCGATTCTATTACGGCGAGGACCTGATCGGAAATGAAATCGGAGCCGCAACCAAAAACGTGATCGGAATTGCCGCCGGAATGTTGGATGGGCTACATCTTTCCACGCTCAAAGGCGCGCTCATGAGCCGGGGAACGCACGAGATCGCGGTGCTGATCGGCGCCATGGGCGGCAATCCTTTTTCGGCTTACGGCCTTTGCCACCTGGGCGATTACGAAGCAACCGTTTTTTCTCCCTATTCGCACAACCGCGCGTTCGGCGAATGTATCGCCTCGGGAAAAACCTATTCGTCGCTTGCCGAGGGGTACGCGACCGCCGCCGCGGTAATGGCGCTGGCGGACCGATACGGCGTGGAGCTTCCCATTTGCCGCGCGGTGTACCGCGTTCTGTATGAAAACGCGGCTCCCGCCGAGGAGCTTGTATCCCTGTTTAACCGTTCTTTGAAACGGGAATGGAATTCGGGAAAGGATTTTTGAAATATGCCTGTATGCAACGGGATTTTTGACAGTCACGCGCACTATTTCGACGCCCGTTTCGAGCGGGAAGTTTCAGGCGGAGCAGACGCAATTTTGCGTGCCGTGCTGGGGCAGACCGTACAAACCGTCGTTAACGTCGGTACCAACCCCGAAACTTCGCGCCGGGCGGTCGGGCAGGCGGGAAAATACGAAGGTATGTACGCCGCCGTCGGGATCCACCCAGAGGATTGTCATTTTCTGAACGAGGAAGAATCGCTTGCCGAGCTGAAAAAAATACTGGGTGATGCCCAAAGCCGGGCACGCGATAAAATCGTTGCCATTGGGGAGATCGGACTGGACTATCATACCGATTTTTTTGGGGAAGTCCCCTTGGATAAAGCAAAAGAGATGCGCGTTTTCGAGGCGCAGCTCGCGCTGGCAGGGGAGCTGGATCTGCCGGTCATTATTCACGACCGCGACGCGCACGGCGATCTTTTTGAAACAATTTTGCGGTATCCCGGCGTGCGCGGGGTCATGCACAGTTTCAGCGGCAGCCCCGAGCTGGCGCGCGAGTACGTCCGGCGCGGCTGGTACATTTCTTTTTCCGGCACCGTTACCTTTCAAAACGCCGCACGAGTCCGCGAGGCGGCCTTGGCCGTCCCGCGCGACCGGCTGTTGGTGGAAACCGACTGCCCCTATCTTGCGCCGCACCCGATGCGCGGAAAACTGAACCATTCGGGCTACCTGGAATACACGCTTGCGCAAATTGCCGGGCTTTGGGGGGTGTCCGTACAGCAGGCGGCCGACCAGACAAGAAAGAACGCGGAGCTGCTTTTCTTCGGCAAAAATTTGTGAAATTTTTACAAAAACGAAGGGGACAATTCTACATTCCGTATGTTAAAAAGTTCAAATTAAAACTTGCATTTCCTTTTATCTTATGATATACTGAAAAAGGTATCGTATCATGTACAAACTTTTTTGAAAGGATAATCGAGGAATACGCCATGGCAAAATTTGAAACGAAGAAAATCAGAAACGTCGCGCTCCTTGGGCACAGCGGGAGCGGAAAAACCTCCCTTGCGGAAGCAATGCTCTTTTTGGCCGGAGAAACCGATCGGTTGGGTTCCGTAACCGCGGGAAACACCGTCAGTGACTACGATCCCGAAGAGATCGCAAGAAAAATCTCGGTTTCCACGTCCCTGATGAACATGGTTTGGAAAGATATCAAAATCAACCTTTTGGACACGCCCGGATACCTGGATTTTACCGGCGAAGCTTTGCAAGCGGTCCGCGTAGCCGACAGCGCCATTATCACGGTGGACGCCAAAGCCGGCATTGAGGTTGGCACCGAGCTTGCCTGGGACCTTGCCGGAAAAGCGGGGTTGCCGCGCGCATTCTTCATTAATAAGTTTGACGATAACGAAGCGCGGTTCGGCCGCGTGCTGGATTCGTTGCAGGATACTTTCGGAAAAAGCATTTGTCCGCTGACCATTCCCATGGTCAAAAACGGGACGGTCGTTGGTATGATCGATCTGATCGACCGTGTGGCGCACGTCTTTGACGACAAGGGCAAACACAGCTCGGAGGCCGTTCCGGCAGAGAGCGAAGAAGCGGTTGCAAAATACCGCGATATGCTTATGGAAGCCGTTGCAACCACCAACGAAGACCTGATGATGAAATTTTTTGACGGCGAAGAGATCGAACACGACGAGGCCGTTGAAGCCGTTCACGAAGGCATTATCTCCGGCGAGATCGTGCCGGTGTTCTGCGGTGCGGCCACCAAGCTTTGGGGCGTTTGGACGTTGATGGATAAAATTTCCGAATCCTTCCCGCGCGCCACTGCCAAAAAGCTGGAAAAGCTGGATGACGGCAAGACCATGGAGATCAAAGCCGACGGCGAACCGGCAATTTTCGTATTCAAAACGGTTGCCGACCCGTTTGTGGGTAAAATGTCCTTCTTCAAGGTTATGAGCGGATCGGTCAAACGCGACCAAACCCTGCGTAACAACACCTCCGGCAGCTCCGAAAAGCTTGCCCACATTTATATTATGAAGGGCAAAAAGCAAACCGAGGTGGAGGAGCTGGATTGCGGCGATATCGGTATGGTCGCCAAACTTGCGGCTACCAACACCAACGATACGCTAACGCAAAACAGCGAGTTCTCCTACGCGAAAATCCAGTTCCCAACGCCGTACTACGTCAAGGCCATGGTGCCTGCCGGCAAGGGCGACGAGGGCAAACTTTCGCAAAGCATTGCCCGCATGGTGGAGGAAGACTACACCCTGCGGTTTGAGAACGATCCCGAAACCAAGCAGCTGCTCATTTACGGTTTGGGCGAGGTTCACCTCTCGGTGCTTTCGGCCCGTTTGAAGAGCCGGTTCAGCTTGAACATCAACTATGAGGTCCCGCGCATTGCCTACCGCGAAAAGATCACCAAATCGGTGGATGTGGAAGGCAAACACAAAAAGCAGAACGGCGGTTCCGGGCAGTACGGTCACGTTAAAATGCGTTTCTCACCCTCCGAGGAGGAAGGGCTTACCTTTACCGTTTCGGTAGTTGGCGGCACCGTTCCCAAAAACTTTTACCCGGCGGTGGAAAAGGGAATTCAGGAGGCCATGGCAAAAGGCGCCGCCGGTTTCCCGATGATGGGGCTTTGCGCCGATTTGTACGACGGTTCTTACCACGCGGTGGACTCGGATGAAATTTCCTTCAAAACCGCGGCTTCTCTGGCCTATAAAAAGTGCTTGGAAGAAGCCGCCCCGGTCATTCTGGAACCGGTAGGCGACCTGTTCATCTCGGTTCCGGAAAGCATGGTCGGCGACGTGATGGGAGATTTGAACAAGCGCCGCGGAAGCGTTATGGGTATGGAACCCACGCCCGATCATAAGGGGTACACCACCGTTCAGGCAACGGCGCCCAAGTCCGAGATTATGGACTATCCGATCGTTCTTCGGGCTATGACGCAGGGCCGCGGCTCGTTTACCTATCAGGTAACCGGCTACGACGTGGTTCCCGGCAACCTTGCCGCAAAAATCAAAGAGGAATATAAGGATCGGTAAAAAAGGAAAAGAAAAAGGGAGAGCGGAAAATCCGTTCTCCCTTTTTCTTTTTCAAATGCCGTTCGGCAGGGCGGTAACTTCTTCTAAATGGGCGGTGTCCGCTTTTGTCAGAATGTGCGGCACGCCGTTTTCGTAGCAAACAACGGTAATGGAGGCATTCGGACCGCTGGGGCCTTTTCCAATGTCGGAAAATGGCTCGTTCTGCCAATAGCAAAGCATACTCCGCAGGGGCATTGCGTGGCTGAACAGGGCAATGCACCCGCCCGGATTTTCCTTGACCAGTCGCTCCACACAGGCGGTTACGCGGTCGTAAACGTTGCGCATACTTTCGCCGCCGGGCAACTGCAACAACGAGCGGTCGCCCCGAAAATGGGCATATTCTTCGGGATACCGTTCCTTGATTTCGTCAAAAAGAAGCCCTTCCCATTCTCCGGCGGCAACCTCGCAGAGCCCCGGCTCGGGAATAATATCCAATCCGAGCAGTTCCGCCGTCGGCTTTGCCGTGTTTACGGCGCGGGAAAGCGGGCTGGAATAAATTTTGGTAATGGGAAAAGCGGCAAGTGCTTTTGCCGTGCTTTGCGCCTGCCGGTATCCCAAATCGGTCAATTTGGCGTCGATCTGCCCGGCAAATCTTCGCTCCAAATTGCATTCGCTTTGCCCATGGCGGATGAAAATGACGGTGGTCATAGGGGAAATACGCTCCTTCGGGAATCAATATCGTTTGTTGTTCCGATACTGATTATACCACGGCGCGGCGATTTTGTAAAGGGGATTTTTACTCCTCCGGCCAGCGTTCAAACAGCGCGTTGTAGCGCGCGACGATCGCGTTCCAGGTTGCAAGGTCTGTTTTTCCGGTTTCTTCCAAATCCGGGCAGCAGGATTGGAATATGCGAACGTTTTGCTCGGTTGCTTCGTCGTAAACGCCGGTTTGCTCAATGGTAATTTTCTCCGGCAGCGAGTGTTGCAGTTCACGCAGCATCATTTGCAAGGCCGAAACGCAAAAGCCGGTGCAGCCGGGCGCAAGACAATATCCCTTCGGCGACGAGGGAAAGATTGAGATTTTGGTGGGGAGCGCGTTTTCGGCAAGCGAGCGGCGGTAGGCGGAAAAAAGACACTCCCAGGTTTCCCGCGTTGCCGTTCCGCTTACGGAAAGCCCCGCCGCGCTTTGAAACTGTGCAAGCGATTGCCGGGTAACGGCGTCAAAAATGCCGTTGATCGGCGGCGGAGTAATTTCGGGATCATGGTAAGAAAGTTGACGGAGGTAGGTTTGCAAATTGCGAACGGCCTCCGTTTCGTTTTGGGTATTTCGCATAATCGCTCCTTTCTTACGCGCCAACGTCAAATCCCGGGTATTGTCCGGGCTGCAAACGGTTTCCGAGGTAAAGGGTATCGTAAAGCGCGGTCAGGGCGGTCCAGGTGGCCGCTTCGGCAACGCCGGTTTGCGTTAAGCCCTCCAAACGCTGAAAGGCGAGCACGGCTTCGCGCGTTTGCGTTCCGAAATACCCGGTAGGGGAAACGGAGGGAATTTCCGGGTAGTAAGAGGCAACGAAATTCAGGTATTCCTGCAAGGTGCGCACCGCCTCACCCTCGCTGCCAAGCCGCAGGGGAACACCGCCGTAGGGGATCGTTTCCCCTTCGGTATAGGTATTGGGAATGGTGCGAGCAATGCCAAGGTAGGCATTGTAAATGCGGTACCACGTCGCCGGCCCGACGATCCCGTCCGGGGCCAGGCCGAAGGTACGTTGAACGTCCTCTACGGCGGCCTTGGTCAGGGGGCCGAAATCCCCGTCCGCCCGAAGCGCGGGAATGGTATTATAGTAGTTGGAAAGATAGTTGATATAGTATTGCAGGTTATAAACCTCCACGCCTTTGTCGCCTAATTGCAGGGCGCTCGGCAAAACCGGAGCCACTTCCTCCGGGCGGATCCCCTCCGAGGAAAGGTCGGTCAGTTTTTTCACGCTGAAATACAGGGTTTGAATGGCATACCAGGTCGCGTTGCCCACAATGCCGTCCGGCGTAAGGCCGAAAACCTCCTGAAACCGCCGGACGGCGGCTTCGGTATCGGTGCTGAAAATGCCGTCGGTCAGAACGATTTTTGGAATGGAAGGAAAGTTGTTGGAAATGCGGTTGAGGCGTAGCTGCACGGTGCGCACGTTGTTGCCGAAACTGCCGAGACTCAAAGGAAACAGCGGCGCGCTGACGGTAGAACCGGCAACCGGCGTGTTCTCCATAAAAACAATATCGTTGCCGTAATAATAGCGCAAAATATCCTCGGGCGAAAATCCGTCGTTGGCAAGAGAAACACTCCCCCATTGCGAAAGGCCGTTGCAGGTTACGGCAATTCCGTCGCAAAACTGGGCAAACAGCGGCTCCACGCTGTTTTCGCGGCGGATATAGGTAGTAAATACTTCGCCCACGATTTGCCGCACATTTTCAAAAATACTTCGCCCGTTTACGTAGGCCTGATCGTAGGCGGTGGAGTTGGTAATGTCAAAATCATAGCCGCGCGAGCGGTAGTGTTCGGTGTAAACGCGATTGAGCGCAAAAGAAACCTGCGCGATAATGTTGGCGCGCAGGGCGGCGTCCGGCCAGGTGGGGTACAGCTCGCTGGAAGCCACGTTCGCAATGTAATGAATAAAAGGGACCGTTACGTTCTCGGCGTTTGCCGATGGCGGGCCGAGATGAACGGTAATATTTTCGGGAATGGTGGGAAGCGCCATGCGCTCAACCTCCTTCTTCGGTAATCTGGTCGGGTTCGGTTTCAAAGTACTGCGATTCGGGCGGCGGCAGTTCGCTCCCGTTTTCGGGCAGCGGGATCAACACCACCGGCTGGATCACGGTGATCCCATCGTAAACCGGGATGCCGACGTGCGTTTGCTCGTAGTAGCCGGCAAGGCGGACAACGCACTGATACAGCGCGTAAGGACGGCCGGATTCCGGACTGTTCGCGTTGGAACAGGGAGGGGAAGGAAGCCGGAGCTTTGGGGTGTTCCCGTCGCGGTCGGTCGTCAGGGTGGCAACCAGAATCCCGTTGGATAAGCGTTCGGGCGGCGGGTCGAGCGGCTCATAGGTCAAAACGTCCACCAAAGCGCCTTCCAGGGGGATCGCGCCGCGCGCGGTAGATACCTGCACAACCAAATAGCCGTAGCAATCTTCGGGAAAATCGTCCGGGTTGAACGGCAACGAATTGTTGTTCATTTCCTGAAATCTCCTTTCACCTTTTTGGTTGCTATCATTTTATGCCCGCGGGCGGAAAAAGTGCAAAAATTGCCGCTTTTGCGGTGTTGACATTGAAAAATGGATATGATACAATATAAAATGGTGTTTTATCAAAAGAGAACGAAAAAAAGGGGGAACGGAACATGGACGCATTCAAGCTCAAAAGTGATTTTGCGCCTACCGGCGACCAGCCGGCGGCCATTGACGCGCTTTGCCGGGGCTTGCGGGAAGGGCGAAAAATGCAAACGCTCCTGGGCGTTACCGGGTCGGGCAAAACGTTTACCATGGCAAATGTAATTGCAAACGTCAACCGCCCCACCATCATTCTGGAACCCAACAAAACGCTCGCGGCGCAGGTCTGCACCGAAATGCGCGAGTTTTTTCCCGAAAACGCCGTGGAATTTTTCGTTTCCTACTACGACTATTACCAGCCGGAGGCCTACATTCCCGGCAAGGATATGTATATCGAAAAGGACGCGATGATCAACGAGGAGATCGACCGCTTGCGTCACAGCGCCACCAGCGCGTTGTTTGAGCGGCGGGACGTGATCATCGTGGCGTCGGTTTCCTGCATTTATTCGCTCGGCGACCCTTCCGAATACAGTGGTTTGGTGCTTGCCGTTCGGACGGGGATGCAGATGAGCCGGGATATTTTCATTCGTAAACTGGTGGCAAACAGCTATAACCGGAACGATTTTACCCTTGTGCGCGACAGTTTTCGCGTCAACGGCGACACGGTGGAGGTCGTGCCGTCCAATATGAACGACAGCGCCATTCGTGTGGAATTTTTCGGGGATGAGATCGACCGCATTTCGGAAATCAATATCGTCACCGGCGAGCTGAAACGTTTGCTTTCCTACGCGGCGATCTACCCGGCAACGCATTATGCCGTGTCCGCCGAAAAGCAGGAGGTGGCCCTTGCCGAAATCGAGCGGGAAATGGAAGAACGGGTCAGATTTTTTGAATCCGAAAACAAACTCATCGAGGCGCAGCGCATTCGCGAACGGGTCAAATACGATTTGGAAATGCTGCGCGAAGTCGGCTTTTGTTCGGGGGTGGAAAACTATTCCCGTATTCTTTCGGGGCGCCCGGCCGGCTCTACGCCTTTTACGCTTTTGGACTATTTTCCAAACGATTATCTCATGTTCATCGACGAATCGCACGTTACCATTCCGCAGGTGCGCGGCATGAGCGGCGGCGATACGGCGCGCAAAAAAAATTTGGTGGATTACGGCTTTCGCCTGCCTTCCGCCTACGATAACCGACCGCTGTATTTCCAGGAATTTGAGCAAAGCATTCATCAGGCAATTTTTGTCAGCGCAACGCCGGGCGACTATGAGGAAGAACACGCCGAGCAGGTGGTGGAGCAAATCATTCGCCCCACCGGACTGCCCGATCCCGAAATTGAGGTTCGCCCCATTGAGGGGCAGGTGGACGACCTGTTGGGCGAGATCCGCCTGCGCGCCGCCAAAAATGAGCGGGTGCTGGTCACCACGCTGACCAAAAAGATGGCCGAAGAACTGACCGATTATTTTGAAAAGAACGGCGTCCGCGTCCGCTATATCCACTACAACGTGGAAACCATCGAGCGCATGGAGATCATCCGCGATCTGCGCCTGGGGGTATTTGACGTATTGGTGGGCATTAACCTGTTGCGCGAGGGGTTGGATATTCCCGAAGTTTCGCTGGTGGCGATTTTAGACGCCGACAAAGAGGGGTTCCTGCGCGCCGAGCGGTCGTTGATCCAAACCGTGGGGCGTGCCGCGCGAAACGCCGAAGGCAAGGTCATTATGTACGCCGATACCGTTACGCGCTCCATGAAAGGCGCAATTACCGAAACCAACCGCCGCCGCGCCATTCAGCTGGCGTATAACCGGGAACATGGGATCATTCCCAAAACCATTATCAAAGGGGTGCGCGATATCATTGAGATCGGCGCGAAGGAAGAGCACGCGGCGCGCCGTGGCGAAAAAGGCAAGCAGAGAGGTAAGCTGACTGCTTCCGAGCGCGAAAAGCTGATTGAAACGCTCACGCGCGAAATGAAATCCGCCGCCGCCAAACTGGAATTTGAACAGGCGGCCTTCCTGCGCGACCGCATTCGCAAGATCCGCGAGGGAAAGGTCGATTTTTAAACCGCATTATTTATTTTTATCAGGAGCAAAATCAGAATGCCGAAAAAGATTCAGATCCGCGGAGCGCGGGTCCATAACCTCAAAAATATCAGCGTGGATATCCCGCGGGATCAATTTGTTGTTTTGACCGGACTTTCCGGGTCGGGCAAGTCCTCGCTCGCGTTCGACACCATTTATGCCGAGGGGCACCGCCGCTTTGTGGAGTCGCTTTCCTCCTATGCCCGTATGTTTTTGGGGCAGTTGGATAAGCCCGACGTGGATTCTATCGAGGGGCTTTCCCCCGCCATTGCCATTGACCAGAAAACCACTTCCAAAAATCCGCGTTCCACGGTGGGTACGGTAACCGAAATTTACGATTATCTTCGCCTGCTTTACGCGCGCATCGGAATTCCGCATTGCCCGGTTTGCGGCAAGGAGATCCGTCAGCAAACCACCGATCAGATCATTGATCGCATTCTCGCCCTGCCGGAAGGCACGCGCTTCGTCATTCTTGCGCCGATCGTCCGCGCGCAGAAGGGAATGCACGAAAAAGTGTTTGCCGACGCGAAAAAACGCGGATACGTGCGCGTTCGGGTGGACGGAAACCTTTACGATCTCTCCGAAACGATCGAACTGGATAAAAACAAAAAGCACAATATTGAAATTGTGGTGGACCGCCTGGTGCTGCGCGCGGGAATGGAATCCCGCCTTGCCGACTCGGTGGAAAACGCGCTATCGGTTGCCGACGGGCACCTGATCGTGCAAACGGCGCCCCGCGAAGGAGAGGGAGAAGCGGAAGAACTGGAATTTTCGCAATCCTACGCCTGCGAGGAGCACGGTGTTTCCTTTGGCGAATTGGAGCCGCGAATGTTCTCATTCAACAATCCCATCGGCGCCTGCCCGCATTGCTCGGGATTGGGCGAAATGCAGCGCGTTGCGGTCAACCGGCTGATCCCGAATAAAAAACTTTCCCTGCGCGGCGGCGCCATTGCCGTTAACGGTTTTAAAACGCTGGAAGAGGAAAGCTGGAACGGCCCGTTGTTTGCCGCCGTAGGCGAGCGGCACGGCTTTACGCTGGATACCCCGGTGGAGGACTTTACGCCGGAGCAATACCACCTTTTAATGTACGGCACCGGCGAGGAGACCTACAAAATTCACCGCTGGTTCGGGCGGGAAGAGCACCATCAGGCCGCAAAATTCGAGGGGCTTGTCGCCATGATCGAAAATCGCGCAAAAATGTGGGGCAACGAGTATTACGATCAGTTTATCGAGGCGGCGCCCTGCCCGGAATGCGGCGGGCGGCGGCTCTCCCCCATTATGCTTGCCGTTACGGTGGGCGGGCTGAACATTTACGAGTTTTGCGCGCTTTCGGTGGAAAAAGCACTGGAATTTGTAAACCGGTTGGAACTGACGCCTTCGGAGCAAAAGATCGCTTCCGAAATTCTCAAAGAGATCCGCGCGCGGCTTTCGTTTTTGGTCAGCGTAGGGCTTAACTATCTTTCACTCGCCAACAAGTCGGGCACGCTTTCGGGCGGCGAGGCCCAACGCATCCGGCTGGCAACGCAAATCGGCTCCTCGCTGGTCGG
>JBGUNW010000293.1:0-1577 GCA_045117555.1 Eubacteriales bacterium | reverse complement strand
TTTTTTCTTTTTTTGTAAATAGTTTTTTGCGAAAAGCCGGAATTGGGAAAAAACGTCAATCCTTTTTTTCGTATCGTTTTCCTTTTTGCGGCAAAAATAATCGTAACGGCCTTTTGCTTGCTTGAAAATCGCTTTTTTTACATCCTCATTGTGTAAAAAATGCCTTTTGGTTTTTGATTTGGCAGACATGAAAAAGAACTGCTCCGTGCAAACTAACTTTCGGCAAACCGCCGCAAAAACGCGGGTGCGAAAACTGTTGCGCGAAGGATGGATGAAAAATGAAAAAACGAATTTGGAGACGATTGATTTCGGCTGTCATGCTGATTTCGTCGGCGCTTTTGGGAACGCTGACGATCGGCGCGACCGACGAAATGCAGATAACGGAAACTTGCATGGCATATCAAAAAGGAAGCGTTGCGGCATGGAACGATTTTGCCGTTTCGGTGGGCGGCGGTGAAATTTATACGGGGCAAACGCCGCTTTCGGCAGAGGAACTGGAAAATTTAACGCTTTACCCCGGAGGCATGCCGTTCGGCGTTCGCTTTATGACCGACGGCGTTACGGTGGTTGGATTTTCGGATATTGAAAAGGACGGCAAAAAGATCAATCCGGCGGCCTCGGCGGGGCTCAAACCCGGCGATGTGATCCTGCGTGTGGACGGCGTTCCGCTGGAAAGCGCGACCGATCTGACCGAGCGGATCGAGGGCGGAAACGGAGCCGAACTCACGCTGATTTGCCGGCGCGGAAAAAAGGAATTTGAAACCCGCATTACCCCGGCGTTTTGCGCCGAGGAAAACCGCTACAAAACCGGCGTTTGGGTACGGGATAGCGGCGCGGGTATCGGTACGGTGACCTTTTTACTGCCCGAAAGCGGCGGATTTGCGGGATTGGGACACGGCATTTGCGATCCCGAAAGCGGCGAGCCGATCCCCATTCGCCGCGGCAGCGTTTCGGACGTTACCATCAGTTCGGTCGTCAGGGGAACGCCGGGCAATCCCGGAGAATTGAAGGGGTATTTTAACCCCGGCAAGGTCGGCTCTCTCTTGGGCAACTCCTCGCTGGGCGTTTGGGGCGTTTACTCCGACCTTCCGGCGCTTTCCTGCGAGCCCATGAAGGTAGCTGTAAAGGATGAAGTACAAGAAGGCGAAGCCACCATTCTTTGCACGCTTTCCGATAACGTTACGCGCGAGTACGCCGTTCGCCTTTCCTCCGTCAACCGCGAGGCCGACGGTGCCAAGTGCTTTACCATTACGGTGACCGACCCGCGTCTGCTCTCCCAGACCGGCGGGATCGTGCAGGGAATGTCCGGCTCGCCCATCCTGCAAAACGGGAAACTCGTCGGCGCAGTCACCCACGTCCTTGTCAACGATCCTACCACCGGCTACGGCATCTTCCTTGAAAATATGCTCGCCCGTATGCCGGTTGTAAAGGAGAGGGTGTAGTTTTTTCAGGAGTGGATATGCAGGGGGCGGGGACTTTTCTTGAAAGAAAATGTCCCCCCCCCCTGGCCCCCCCCCCCGCAAAGTAAAATTAAAAACGGCATTTGCGTTTTTAGAACATGGGCGAGTGCGACCTGG
>JBGUNW010000292.1:0-1979 GCA_045117555.1 Eubacteriales bacterium | reverse complement strand
GACCGTCCGGGGCCAGCGTTGTGGGCGTCCTGCCGTTGATCAGGCCGGTCTGCACCGCCCAGCACATGGAATCGCGGGCATAGCCGGAAACGCGGGAAGCGTCGGAAAAGCCCGCAAGGGCGTCTTCCCTGAACGGAGCCTCACCAAAGCTGAGCGCATAGCGGCGCAGAATGGTGACGGTCTGCTCGCGGGTCACGGGCGCATTCGGCGAAAATCTGTTTCCGCCGACGCCGTTGACAATCCCGTTCGCGGCGGCCCAGTTGACCGCGTCAGAATACCACGCGCCCTCGGGAACGTCGGCAAACCCGTACGGCGCACTTTTTTCGCCGGAAAGGTTATACAGCACCTGCACCAGCATGGCCCGCGTCATGGTATTGCCCGGGGCAAACCTGCCCCTGCCGACGCCGTTCATCAGGCCGGCTTTTTCGCAGAAATCCACGTTTTTTGCATACCACGCGTTTTTATCCACATCCCAAAAAGCCGGATCGTCCGTCCCGCGGTATTTCATAAAACCGACGGCTCCGTTTGTTTTGTAATAAGTATATAAATCGTCAGTTCCATGATCTCGATCAAAAGACCCCATAGCTTCCAGCGGATACTCCAATACCTGTGTGCCTGCCCCGTTCATCAGATACCATTTTCCTGCCTTTTCCATTTGCAGCAGGCTCTCGTCAACATAAGAAACGTCAGAATAATCAAACCCGGTGACCAGTTTGCCGACAGAATTTGTCATGGCATATTTTCCGCCGCGCTGAACGACGCAATACCAGTCGATGATCCACAGGGAGTCGATATTCTCCAGGGTTTGTTGAAGAACGCCTTCCGCATCATAGAATTCTACAGTGTTGTTTTTATACAGAACGACCCGGTCTTTGGTTGCGCCGAAATTGGATACACCCGAAAAGTCCAGCACTTTTTCCGCATTCTCATTAAATACGCTGCCGTCGTAGACGGGAGAACGTGTATCTGAACTCGTGGCAAGCATTACAAAGCCGTTCTCAACACGGTCAAATGTATACCAGTCGGGGATCAGCGGGTTTCCCAAATGATCTGTGAGGGTTCTTCCGTGATTTTTAATGTTCGACAGATAAATATCCTGAGAAATCTGCTGGATTCCGCCGTCCCATTGATTATCTCCATAAGGGATATCTGTTCCGCTCTCGGTTAAGAAATGCCACACGCCGTCTATTTTCCCGTAATAGATTGCATCAGTAGATGGATAGGACAATTCCGTGTAGATACAGGGAAGAATCTGATTTCCTTTCAGATCGAGAACGCCCCATTTTCCGTCTTCCTTCACCAGAAGCCGTTCAAAGAACGGAGCGGCGCTTTGAACGTCTTCATACCTGTCCAGTGCAACCAGCCGACTGCCCGTGGAATCGATCAGGGAATAGACGCCGTCTTTTTCAGCCAGGGCGACGTCTTTTGCAACCAATTGGAGATAGTCATACGTGCAGGGAAGAAGCGTCTCGCCGAAGAGCTTGCAAAGGCCCCATTTTCCGCCCTGTTTATAAGCCATCTTCCCGTCATAAACCAGACCGAGGTCTTCCGCCACAAGCTGATGGCCGTACACGTCGACAATCATGCCGCCGACCGGCGCAGGAGAGTCCTTTGAACGCAGTTCTCCCGCCATGTAACGGTAACTGCCGGTCGCCCAGTCCGGTACCACGTGCAGTTCACCTGAGAAATATTGTTCATCACAAAGCCGCTTGCCGTAAATATTGAACGGCTGCCAGCCGCGTTCCGTCGCAACGCCGACTAATCCGGAATCACTTATCTCAGTCATATCGTAGATTTGACCGGTGGCTTGGAAATAAGTGTTGCCAAGATAATCTGTGATGCCAAATTTTCCGGTGCCCGCATCGCGGTACGAGGTATATTTTCCACAGAATGAACGAATCTCGGAAACGTAGAATTTGGGCGGCGTCGTGACGATGACGCCCGGGACAGTGTCCTGATTCCCTTTTTCGGCAAGGGCG
>JBGUNW010000291.1:0-9003 GCA_045117555.1 Eubacteriales bacterium | reverse complement strand
TCGGCCTCTGCCTTTTCGTTGTCGTTGTGCAGGTAGATTTCTGTTGTTACCGGGCTTGCGTGCCTCATGTACTGCTGGGCCGCGTAAAGGTTCCCTGTCAGGTTCATTACACTTGTCCCCGTCGTGTGCCTCAAACTGTGGGCCGTGATCCTGTCAGAATCAAAACCGGCCTGTTGCATGGCCTTTTTCAGCATCCGGGAAATTGTAGTTGCCGCAATCCTCTGCCCGCCGGATCGGTTGCCCGTGGAAACAAAAAGCGGGCTGTTTGCCGTGGGGCGGTCGCTCCTGCTGTCCAGATATGCCCTGATCGTCTGGTAAACTTCCGGGGCTAATGCCTTGCGCCTGTCCGGCTCTGCGTGGCCTTTTCCCCAAATGTACATGACTGCCTGCCCGTCTTTAACAGATATGTCTTTGACGTTGGCCCGGCTGATCTCAATAGTTCGCAATCCCGCATTGACTGCAAGGGTATACATAGCGTGCAGCCGCCTGCCCTGTTCCGTTGCCCGGCTGATCCTGCCCGCCGTGTCTTTCGGCTCCTGGGCGGCCTCTGTTGCCTTTTCCCCCGCTTTGGTGGCAATGCTCTGTTCTATGGCCAGCACGTCGGCAGCGGTCAGGGCGTCTTTTCTGTGCGTGTCCTGCCGGATTTTCGGGGCGTGTATGTTGGCCGCTATGTTTGGATAGTAGCCGCTTGCCGCTGTCCAGCTGAAAAACGCGCGTACACTGCGTAGATACTGCGCTATAGTGTTAGGTCTGCATGTGATCTTGAAACGCTTGCCCGCTGCCGTTGTCCTGTATGTCCAGCCCCGGGGGCTGTCGTCTAACTGGATCGCGTCATGCTCCTGCCCCAAATAATCCCTGTAAGAAAGAATATCCTGCCTCCTGGGCCTGCTGATCGCCTTATAGCGCAGCCATGCAACAAACTGCCGCAAATTGGTTATATAGGTCTTTTCAGTCTTTCCGGGGCGGTCGATAAAGGCTATAAATTCATCGAATAGCCCCGCCTGCAAGTCCTGCGCCGGGATAATAGCAGCCTGTGTGCTGGTTGTAATAGCTGTATCCATTCCCCTTTGCCTCCTGTCTGTTTCGGTTCGCCGGTTTCTGTTTCTATTTCTATTATATGATATGCAACAAAAAAGCACAATAAATAACGCAAATGACTGATTTTTTTAAAATCTCTTGTGCATCGTGTGCGCCTTGTGTTTTGTGTACAGTCCCTTTTTACGGTGTAACATTTGCGGCAGACTTTCCTTTTTTTGTCTCTAAAATCTGTTTTCCGGGACGGATCGCGCCCGGCCTGCCGGTTTTTCATGGGGCTTTTTTGTCTTTCCCTCTTTTACAGGCAGAGAAAAGGCCCTGTATTGGATTTTCGCGCCCTTATACATACAAAACCTCCGCCGCCTGTGCTGATCTTGCGGCAGAGGGTGTTATTTTAGGGCAGTATTCGTGCAGAAAAAGTGCAGAGGGCGCGCCGTGTGTTTTTTTGAGCACACAACGGCAGAGGGATTGCCGGGCGGGGCTCCTGGGGGCCTATTCCCGCCGGATCGTCTGCCCCTTCCCCTGCGCGCGGGAAATTCTGCCCGGTCATGGGCCCCCTCGCCGTTCCCGCCTGATAAAATTGTGTGAAAATTCAAACCGGGGGGCCGGATCGGCAGCGCACTGCCTTTGCTGGCACAATAAAAGGGCCTGCCCGTCCTGGGCCTGCCCTCCTGATCGTCTTTATTCTGCCTGTAAATAAGAGTGTATCTGCCGCCGCTGATCCTCTGTTAGTGCTGTCTCTGATAGTTGGAGTATTCGCCGGATTTCCGCGCGTTCTTCCCTTGTCAGGTCATAGCACTGTAGGGAAGAATATAATATGCACTTTATCTTTGCTTCTGTCAGTTCGCCGTAAACGTCGGCTATGATATGTTTCCATAGCCTCTTGTATCCCCTGCCGGTTCGTGCGCCCTCTGCCGTCAGTAAATACCGCATCCCCCGCCGCAATGCCTGGCATTTGCTAAACTGCCTCTGCATTTCCGTCATGGTCTACCAAACGTCAAAACGGCTGCTTTCGGCCTGTGCTATCACGCCGTTTTCGTCTACCTGTAGCCGCTGGGAAAACTTCCCCGCATTGTTCAGGATCGTTTGGGCGGCCTGTAGCCGGATCGCGGGGTTGTTCTTTTTGTCGGCCATGATTTCAGCAACTGTATTAACTGCCTCCTGTAGCTGGTTGTTCAGGTTGAATACTGCCGCCCGTATCAGGTCAGCTTTTGCGGCCCTGTACAATGCCTGAAAAGTCCCGTTGTTCATGCGGTCATATAGTGCCCGTTCCGATATTCCAGCGGCAGCGGCTGCCGTTTTCAGTGTCCCGTTGTTCAGCAGGGCCGCTATAATCTGTTCGTCGCTAACTGCCTGCGCTTTTGCCATGTCCTTTTAAGCCTCCTGTCCCTGTCTGTTCCTGATCTCCTGCAATGTCCTTATAAGGGCCTGCCGGGTCTTGAATACCTCAATAGCCCGGCTTTTAAGGCAGTTGCAATATATTTCCAGTTCCTGGGCGTCTGCCGCTAAATAGTAGCCGGGTGTTTCCCCCGTCGCCGCGCAGATTGGCCGCCCTGCCCTGCGTTCCTTTTCAACCTGTAGCGTTATGTCCCTGGGTCGGCAGTTTAGGGCCGTCGCAAGTTCCCGGGCCGTCCGCGCGTTTTCCCTGCCCTCTGCAAGTAGTTCTGCTATCATGGTACTGTTCTATCCTGCCTCCTGCGCTGTCGGTTCGTCTGTCTGCTAATTCGTGTTCGGTATTTCGTTATTGCATTTTCAACCCTGAAAATAACCGTTGTTATATTGCACAATACTGTATATCTATGCATTTTCCATGCATAAAACATGCATGTATTATACTGTCTGAGTATGCAAAATCTTTGCTCTGAGATGGGTTTCTGCGGGGCCTTTGTGCAGATTGTCGGGTCAACTATTCGCTAAATGTATGTTATTCGAATAGTTAAGGCCGTTTTTTCGCAATCTTGCGCCCTGAAACGTTAGCGGAAAAGCGTTAATTTTTGCCGTTCCGCTGGCCCTGATCGTGGGCGGCCTCTGCCTTTTTCTCCCAATATCTATCTTGTGCGGCTTTCACCTTGTCCCGGTTCTTTTTGTTCCATTCTCTTTTATAGGCTCTGCGTGCTTCTCTTGCCGCCTCTGTCATGTTGTCCCCTCCTGTAAAGATAATATGGTCAATTCCCTGTGCGTCTGTTGCGATTTCTACGCCTGGGGGCTTCCTTACGGTAGATAAATCCTTTATCCTTCCCATGCTTTAGACTCCTGTCTGTCGCCGCCGTTCCATGCAAGGGCCGCAAATTTCCCGCCTGTCGTGTCTGGCCCCGGCTCCTGGGTGTCTATAAATTCCCTTGTGCGGCTTCTGCATGTCCCGCACTCTATCCAAACGCGGAAACAATGCCGCCTGCTGTCTGTCCTGTATCTGATCCCCGCCGGGCCGTTGCACGCGGGACAGTTGCACAACTTCATCTTTCCCGCCCTCTTTATGCAATCTTTCCTTTTCTGATCCTCAAAACCTCATAACTGCCGCCGTTCTGTTCGTCTACGTCGGTTTCTATCAGCAGGGCCATAACATCCCCCGCCGGTCGCTTTAGGTAGATGAAAAGGCCGTCTGCCGGGCTGTCTATGGGCTCTATTCCCAAAATAACGGCTCCCCGCGTCAGGGCGTCCAGCTGTTCCCCTTTTACGGTCTGCCCGTGTTCTGCTGTAAAGAGGCTGTCAACAATATCACTCTTTATTTTTTGGGCCGTTTCCGGGCTTGTCCTGCGCGCTATCTCTGCATAATCCATTTTTTAAATACCTCTTGTTTTTGGTTCGTCTGTTAAAATCTCTTGTGCATATTATACTATAGAATACGGAAAATAACAATAAATAGCATGTTTCTGTTGTACAGAACACAATATACTGTGCCTGTAAAAGAAAAAAGGCAGAGGGTGCATTTTCTGCCGTTGCCCTCTGCCTCTGATCTGTCAAATTTTGCCGCCTGGAGTGTATGCCCCTGTGTCCTCCTGATCCTCAAACGGGGGCGCGTCGTCTGCCGGTGTCAGCTTTATAAACTCCTGCTGTTCTACAACTGCGTCAATGCCCGCCGGGTCTATGGGTTTACCGTCTACCATAAAGCCGCCGTATTCCTTTAGCCATGATTTTATAGTGCTTGTCGTCACGTCTGCCGCCTCTGCTACTGCCTGTAACGTCGGCTTTCCGCATGTTTCGAAATACGCGTCTGTATAAGCGTTTAAAAGTTTCTGTTTCTGCCGTTCCCGCTTTGTCTGCTTGCGGGGTGTCGCGTCCCCGGCAGGCTGTGCGCCCTGGGCCCCGCCGGTCGCCTCTGTGTAGGTCTGTGTCTTTTTCCAATAGTTCAACACAAACTCCCCGCCGCTGCCGTGGCGGTTCTTCGTCAGTAGCAGTTTTTTCCTCCGGGCTGTCGGGTCATACCACAAAAAGCATATCTGTGTTGCGTCGTTTTCCCAACTGCCGCTTTCCTTTAGGCTGCTGTTCCTGGGCCGTTCGTCGTCAATCGCTTTGCCCGCCCTGTTCTGCTGCAACAGCACGAAAAGTATAATATTGTTTCCCAATGCGATTTTACGCAATCCTTCGCTAACCTGTGTAAAGCGGTCGTATCTGCTGCCGGTGTTTTTCTGCGTATCCACTAACAGACTATGGTCAATAAATACAATCGTCGGTTCTTCCCTGCCTGCCGTGGATCGCTTTATAATATCCTCTATTTCCTGCAACATGTACGCGCCCTGTATCACTTGCAAGGGTTTTCTTCCCGTGATCGCCTTTAAAGAAATATTGACCGCGGCCGCCGTCTTTTTATCGTGCTTGTATCCCTCTATTCTGTCTAACTCAATCCCTGAATAGATAGCAGTCAGCCGCCGCAAAACGTCTATTGCGTCCATTTCCAAATTTATATAAATACATGGGTATTCGCTGTTTAAGTCGTTTAGAAAATTTATCGCAAGCGACGATTTCCCCGCGCCGGTATCGGCAGCTAAAACAATACTGTCATGCCTTTTTATTTTTGCTGTCTTTCCAAATTCCGGGAAAGACTTAAATTCTATTGTGCGGTCGTCTGCTGTCTCAAATATGTTTACTGCGTCGCTATAGGTCAGCAGGCCCGGCAGCTGTTCCGGCTCCTGGGCCTTTTCCATGGCCTCTTTTATGGCCGTTTCCAGTCCCTGCCGGTTTCCCGTCAATGCGTCGTTAGGGTCTTTATAGCCCCCTGATATGTTCGCAGTTGTGTATTTCAGGTTCAGCCGCTGCAATCCGCTTTCCAGCGTTGCCGCCGCCCTCCTGCCCGCGTCGTCATTGTCCGGGCAGATAACAAAACTGCAATCTGTGTGCTGTGTTTCCAGCCGCTTTATAAGCTGTTCCGCGTTGCTGGTACTGTTCAGGGCAATAGCCGCGCCCCCGCACTCTATTATAGACAATGCGTCTATTATGCCCTCTACGATAAAAACCGTCTGGCCCTGCCGGATCGCGGACAGGTTAAAAATTGCTATGCCGCCCCCGCCGGTCTCATTCATTTTCTGGTATTTCTTTTCAATGCCCGGGCTGATCGCGCGCGCAACATAATGATTCTTACTTACTGGCATAATCAGCCGGGCCGTTGCCGGTGGCGTCCAGTCACTGCCCTTTGCCCTCTGCCGCCGGATCGCCTCCGGGCTTGTCCATGCCGGATCGTAGCCCAAACGGTAGGCCGCTGCCGTTTCCCGGCTGATCCCCCGCGCCTGTAAATAGGATAGGGCCGCCGGGTCGTCTATCCTCTGCGCGCACTCTGCATAATAGGCCGTATAATCTGCCGCCGTGGCTGTCCCTGTTCCCTCCTGCGCGGCTTTCGGCTGTCCTGTGCGAGTTTCTTTGGCCGGATCGCCTGCGCCCGTCTGGGCGGCTCCTGCTGTGTTTTTAAAATCATCGGCAGCGGTCGGCCTGTATGGCTCTATCTCATAGCCCAAATAATCGGCCATGGCCTGCAAGGCTGTGTTGTGGTCTACCTGGTATTCTTTCATGTAGATGTCTATAGAATCCCCTGTAAACCCGCATTTCCAGCATTTCAACTGCCCCGGCTTGCGCGGGTTCTCTGTGATCCCGTCGCCGTCGCCGGTTCCTCTGCCATTGTCGCAAAACGGGCAGATTATGCCTTTTCCTGTTTTGTCAGGCTGTCCAAACTCCCGCCAATGCGCCCGCACTTCCTGCCGCGCCTGCGTCCTTGTCAGCATCATCATAATATTTTTGTCCTGTCCTTCCTGCCCGGCTCCTGGTTGTGATATACTGGCAAATGCCGGGCGGCTCTGTCAGCTGTTCGGTTCGTCTGTTGCGGCTGTCCCTCTGTGCTGGTTCGGGGCAGCCGCTTTTTTATGCTGATCGGCAGAGGGCTGCCGGTTGCATTTCTCATTTTTGCGCCCGCGCAATTTTCGGGCGGTTTCCCGGATTATCTTTTTTCTTTACTGGCATTTTTTGCAATCCCCCAAAATCGGCAGTGTTCGTTTTCTGCGTTTTTTAAAACAGGCCCTTTTCAATTCAGCCCAAACTTGCACGCCCTCCAAAATCAGCCCCTGCAAATTCTGCCCGGTTTTCAAAACAGGGTTTTTCAAAAACTCCTAAAAACTGCCGCCTGCAAAATCGGCAGGGTGTAAGAAAAACGGCTTTTGAAAAAATGCCGTCCGCGTTTCGCGCTGGCCTCTGGCCCAATGTCTGCGGGTATGGGGTGCGTAAAACCCCATCAAGTGCCCGGGCTCATTTTCAAAACTCGTGAAAATGTGGTCGCCCGGCGAATCTTGCGTTAGCGAGTTATGAGCCGCTCCGGGCGATACTTGCGCCAACATGTCCCGGGCCTGTGCAATATGTTTCCAGCTTTTCCTAAATGTCCGGCTTGTCCGAAAAAGCATTTTCTGTGCCTGTAAGAAAATAGGCCCTGCCCGTTTTCGCTCCTGATCGGCAGAGGGTGTGCGCCCGGCAGTATGCCCATAGCCGCCCGCCTGGCCGATGTCCTGCCCCGCTGTCGCGCTTTTTGCGCCCTGCCCTTAGATTTCCATGTCAGCATTTTTAAACGGCTCCTGCGCCCTCCTGCGCGGTCGTGGCGTGTCTCCTGCCCGCCCCCTCCCCCCTGTTTTCAAAATCGGCGGGCCCCATTTTTAGGGTGTCGCTTTTGTCACAATATTTTTTATGCCGCGACTTGCGGCAGGTCGCCGCGCATTGCCTGCCCTGTGGCTCTTTTTTTTTGGGCTGAAAGAATGGAAAGTATCGGCAGTGCGTAGCGAATAAGACAGATTTTTTTCTTTCACGTCCGGGGAAAAATCGCGCTCCCCGCGCCGTGATCGGATTGGCAGCGGGAAAGTACCTTGCACTTTTTTGTCTCCTGGCATGGGACGGGGGGCTTTCCTCTTGCCGTCCCGGATCGGATCGCCGCGCAGCCTGAAAATTTAAAACCTGAATTAACACGGGCAGGCCGGGGGGTGTGTTTTCCTTTTGGGCGGTTTTTCATCTGGCAGAGTTTGAAAAATCCTTCTGTGTGTAGATAGGCGATAGGATAACAGGCGCGCGCCGTGGGTATCCCCGGGGGCCCTCCCCCTGATCCTGTGCAGATTCCGGCAGCGTTCGGCAGTCGGGCGGTTCCCTCTGCCTGTAAAAAAGAAAAGGCCCTCTGCCGTCCCGGATCGGTTCCGGCCTCTGCCCCTGATCCTCTGCCGCCTGCAATTTTTCTTTTCTGCTGGTTTGCCCTTTGCCTGTGGAATATCCCCCCTCGCGCGCGCGTGGCTTAAATGTTTTGTCTGGCCTCTCCCCCGTTGCTGATCCTCTCCAAAACACCCCCATATACGGGGGCCGGGGGGTGCGCGTTCTGAAAAAACGTTTTTACAAATTCGCGAAAGGAAAATTACCTGCGCGGTCGGGTAATGAAAAGCAATACTTTTCTGATCCCCCCTACTGTAAAAAGCAATGAGCCTCTGCTAAATCGTGTGCGGTTCTTTTTTTGTAGGCAGAATAAAAGCCGGGCCCGCCGCCGTCAAGCGGGCGGGTCTGGCAGAATATATGATTATATGATTATATTAGCTGAAATCGAAAAACCGTGAAACCCGCATAAAATAAGGCTTTCCGGGGTGTCGTGCTAACCTGTAGCCCCAATAAACTAACCTGTAGCCCCAATAAATTAACCTGTAGCCCCAATAAACTAACCTGTAGCCCCAATAAATATTTTTAATTTTCGGGGTCAGTTTTATGCCATTTTATAGAAATTTTCCCGTCTATCGTGCTTTTGGTCGGTGGGATAAATTCCCGGCTGTGCCCGTTCTCTTTAGTGGGCATAAAAGAGTCAAAAGAAAAATAGCGCACTGCGTCGCACTTGTCCGCGTTCATTATCAGGCTATAAGCACGTGCAATTTTTCGCAATTCTGAATTGTAACGCGCTGTTTTATTTATTCTTTTGCCGTTTTCCTGCAATGCCCCTTTTGGTATTCTTTCGATAGCGTCCAGCCGTTCGCGTAGCCGGGGGCAGTTTTTTATAAGCGTTTTAAAAGTAATATCTGTTTTGTGCGCTCCTGCCCCTGCGTTCAACATGACGTTTGTTATATATGCCGCAATCTCTAAAACCGTATCCTCTTCTTTAAAGGCAGTTGGCTTGAAAAGCGCGTTTACTTCAAGCGGCTTTAGGTCTTTTTTTAGCGGCCTTTTCCCCTCGTCTATGCGCTTTTGTTTCTCTGTTTTCCTTTGTGCAAATGCTTTTTGTGTGCGTGTCCATAATTGAAAAAGATACGGGATTCTAACAGTCATTGTATCCGTGTCCGCGTCGTATCCGTCATAACTGAAAACGCTATAGCGGCTGCCGCCTGGTATCGTTCCGATAAACTGCAATAGCGGGACAAACTGTTTTTCTAAATAAATCACTCCTGCCGTTTTTCGGTTTATGTCTAACTGCCCGTCGTCTTTTATTCGCGGGTCAATCTCCAACTGATCCAATACGCCTTTGACGTAAAAGGTTTT
>JBGUNW010000290.1:0-1928 GCA_045117555.1 Eubacteriales bacterium | reverse complement strand
TTTCGCACCTGTTTTGGGCGGGGCAAACAAAAAAAAAAAACGCGGCCGGTCCGGATTCTTCCGGGCCGGCTGCGCTGTTTTCGAGGGGGAAAATCAAATTGGCGGAGAGAGGGGGATTCGAACCCCCGAACGGGGAAATCCCGTTAACGGTTTTCGAGACCGCCGCCTTCGACCGCTCAGCCATCTCTCCTGAAAAGTGTGAAAAAAGAGTAAACTTAATATACAGCGCAATCGCGAAAATGCAAGCGCGAATCGCGCTTTTTTATTGTCCGCCCCGCGCGAGCGTCGTCGCCCCGAACCGGGCAGGGGGACCGAACCTGCCTCTTCCATACTCTCCGTTTTAATTCCGGTCATTCTTTCGCAGGACGCCGATTTGCTTTTCGGAAACGCGGATCATTTGCCGCGCGCCGCGAATGGAGTTTCGCGCCGTACCGGCCGCAGGCGAACGTTTTATCCGAGTTGATCCGCGAAACGGCCCGGCGAAAACGTTTTTTGAGCAGCTCTCACCTCAACCTCAGTGAGAGGGGTAATATGTTTAATTTCTATACAATATAGGATTTAATCATTTTTTTTGAAAATAATTGTTTGTCATGAATATCGCTCGTATCCAGTTGGTTATACCGTATAAACCCGGGAATTTGCTAGAAAAAACCGCTTTTTTCCACGTATTGCGCCTTGACTTCTGGAAAGAGCATGATAAATTATTGATTGATTTTGATACTCAAAACAAATTGATAGAGGAGATTACACGCTCAAAATCCAACGGCGGCAGCTGCGCAACTGCTGCTCAACTCAATCATTTCGAAACACTTATCAAAATCCTGAACAAAAGTCAGAAGCACGGGGGACGCTGGTTCCGCCCCGTAACGTGTCTTCTGCGGAACCTGAGGTCAGATGAACTGGAATACGACACGCGAGCTCGAATCGCATGGGATGCCGCATTGTTACGGCAGGAGGGCGCTTGTGCCCGGCTTTGCCGTGCCTTTGCTATGTCCCACCTCGAATCGTGCCATGTTCGACCTCAAATCTTTTTCTTTTACACGGGCTTGTCCAAGCTCAAAACCCTTATCGTCCGCCATGCGTCAGACTGCAGGCGGATCGTCTCCGTTTCCCAAGCCCGAACCGCCCCTCGGTACAACCTCATTCCGATCGCCGGCGGTTGTCGTCCTACCTCAATTTGAACTTAGTACACATCTTCAATAAATCATCAACTCTCACCAAGGAGAAACAACATGGCAATTATTGCACCGACTTATGAAGTCAGTACGACCGAGCTCACGAATCAGAGCGTAATCGTTACGGCTACGTTCGATCCGAGCGCGACTGATGTGACCAACAGCTGGAGCTATCAGGCTGCGTCCTCCACCGAACCCACCGAGTGGACCGTTTACGAAGGCCCCATCACGGTCGACGTGAACGGCACGGTCTACCTGATGACCCGCAAGAACGACCTAAGCGAGATCGTGACCGCCGAGTGCGTGATCTCCAACATCGACAAGGTCAAACCTGAAATCACCGTTTCCGCCGATATCACCGATCTCACGAACAAGGACGTGGTCGTGAGCGCCACGTTCACCGACAACTCCGATCAGATCGTCGAGAAGCTGTACAGCGTCGACGGCGGTCAGGTCTGGGCCGCCTACGACGCCGAAGCCGGTGTGAAGTTCGAAGCGAACGGCACCGTGCTGTTCAAGGCCACCGACAAGGCCGGCAACGTCAGCGAAATCGTCACCTACAAGGTCGAAAACATCGACAAGGTCAAACCGACCATTACGGTCGCGGCCGATCCCGCAGCCCTCACGAACAAGGACGTCACCGTCACCGCCACGTTCTCGGACGACTCCCAGCAGTTCACTTCACAGGAATACAGCCTCGACGGCGGCACCACCTGGGTCGCCTACGACGCCGAAGCCGGTGTGAAGTTCGAA
>JBGUNW010000289.1:0-7569 GCA_045117555.1 Eubacteriales bacterium | reverse complement strand
CTTCCTCAAAATTCATGCCCTTCAAAATTGCGTTTTTGCCAAAGCGACGGTGAATTTCCAAAATGGTCTTTTGCAGAGTTTTTTCGGTTTGCAACGCCTCGGCCCGACGTTTTTCGGCTTCGGCCGCCTCGGCATAGTCGGTAAACATATCCAACTGCTCGGCTCGCTCTTCGGCAGGCGCGCTTCCCTCGGGGAGCACGTGGTTGGCAACCACGTACATACGCCGCACAAGCAGGTTGGGATTGACAATACGCTCGTAAAGCTCGGTCACTTTTTCCAGAATGATTTTGGTGGATGAGGTGCGGAACGGCAGATTGATCGAACCGTGCGCCTCCTTCGGCGTTTCCCTGCCGTAACGGTCGGCAACAACGGTACCGCGATAGGATTTTCGCCGCGCCGGATCGGTCAGATTTTCTACGTCGTAGCAAACGGTAAGCACCATTTGATCGGCGTCCATCCCTTTTTCAACAAGGTCCAGCACCAAAAGATCGGTCATTTCGCGAACGATCAGTCTTCCCTTTTCGTATGAGTATGGTGTGGATAAAACCTGCCCCAGACTGACGCTGCGACTTTCCGGACGGTAGGATTTGATATCGGCAATGGTGCAGGGCTCCACGCCCCAGGCGTGGTCAATGAGCAATTCGGCGTTGATTCCGAACAGATCAAACAATCGGTCGGCGTTGTAAAAATCGGTTTTTGCGCCCACCGAGCAGCGCGCAATATCGCCCATGGTGTATAAACCGATCCCGGCAAGTCTTGCCGCGTATCCTTTGCCGACACGCCAGAAATCGGTAATGGGTTTGTGCGCCCAAAGCTTTTCACGATAGCTGTATTCGTCCAGCTCGGCCATACGGACGCCGCATTCGTCGGCCGGCATTTTTTTAGCAATGATATCCATGGCGATTTTAGCAAGGTAAAGATTGGTTCCGATTCCGGCCGTGGCGGTAATGCCGGTTTTTTGAAGCACCGCGCGGATCATTTGCATGGTCAGCTCGCGCGCCGAAAGACGCAGTGCGGGAAGATAGGGCGTTAAATCAAGAAACACCTCGTCCACCGAATAAACGTGCATATCCTCGGGAGCGACGAACTGCAAATAAATTTCGTAAATTTCGGTGCTTACCTTCATATAATGCGCCATTTGCGGGGGCGCGACAAGATAATCGATAGCAAGCGACGGATTTTTGGCAAGCTCGACTGCGGACGACGATTTGCCGGTCAGTTTGCCGCCCGGTGCTTTCCGGCGGCGTTCGGCATTGGCCGCTTTGACGCGCTCCACCACCTCGAACAGCCGCGCACGGCCGGGAATTCCGTAAGCTTTGAGTGCCGGAGAAACGGCCAAACAAATGGTTTTTTCGGTGCGCGTCGAGTCGGCAACCACCAAAAGCGCGTCCAAAGGATCCAGCCCGCGATCCACGCACTCCACCGAGGCATAGAACGATTTAAGGTCGATTGCCGCGTATTGCTTTTGTTCCATTTTCCCCGGCTCCTTTCCGAAATTTTCCGATTTTATTCTATCATAGTTTTTGCGAAAAATCAAGAAGGAATACCACGCAAAACTGCCCGGCGAAATTTTCACCGGGCAGTTTGTTTTATATTGCTTTTTTATTTCAGCATTTGGGAGAGCAGCTCTTTGGTGGCGGTAAGCGCCTCGGCGATTTTTGCGGCGTCTTTGCCGCCTGCCATGGCGTTATCGGGGCGTCCGCCGCCCTTGCCGCCGGTAATTGCCGCAACCGCGCCAACCAGTTTTCCCGCGTGCGCGCCTGCCGCAACCGCCGTTTTTCCGGCAACGCAGAGGAACTGCACAGCACCCTCGCGGCGAATGGCAAGCAACGCCACTACGTCATCGTAACGCGCTTTGATCTCGTCGCCCAGCGAACGCGCCGCGTCGGCGGCGGTTTCGCCGAGATCGGCCGTTACCAGTTTGACCGTGCCGAGCGAAACAGCGTTCGACATCAGTTCGTCCAGTTTGGAAGCCGCCATTTTGGCATTGAGCGAATCCAGTTCTTTCTTCATGGCTCCGATCTCAGCGTACAGCTGTGCGGCGCGCGGGGCAAGATCGCCCGGCTTCTGCACCTTCATGGCCTTGGAAGCCTCGGCAAGCAGCTCGTTCTTTTCGGCAAGCAGTTTCAGCACGCCTTCGCCGGTGGTGGCTTCAATACGGCGCACGCCGGCAGCCACGGAGGACTCGGAAAGAATTTTGAACAGTCCGATGCGCGCGGTATTCTCCACGTGCGTTCCGCCGCAGAACTCCACCGAATGCTCGCCCATACGGACCACGCGAACGATTTTGCCGTACTTTTCGCCGAACAGGGCGGTTGCGCCCAGCTTTTTGGCTTCGTCGATGGGCATTTCGGTCATGGTTCCGGGCGCGGCGGCAAAAATATCCTCGTTGACCAGCGCCTCGGTTTTTGCAATCTCCTCGGCGGTCATGGGCGCGAAATGCGTAAAGTCAAAGCGGCAAACCGTATCCGAAACGTAGGAGCCGGCCTGCTCCACGTGATTGCCCAGCACGCGACGGAGCGCGCTTTGCAGCAGGTGCGCCGCCGAGTGATTGCGCATAATGGCGGCGCGGCGGTGCGCGTCAACCTCGGCTTTCACCACGTCTCCGGTGTGGAAAGTTCCTTCGGAAACGGAGCAGAGGTGCAGATAAATGCCGTCGGTCTTTTTGGTGTCCAGCACGTTGAGCACGGCGCCGTGGCAGGTGATTACGCCGGTATCGCCGATTTGACCGCCACCCTCGCCGTAGAAGGGGGTTTTATCCAGAATGACGGTGCATTCGCCCTCGCTGACAGAATCAACAGGTGCATCCTCGGAGAGAATTGCAAGGATCATGCCGGTATCGCTTGTGGTTTTGTAGCCGGTGAATGTGGTTTTGGGAAGATCGGCAAACAGCGTTTTTGCCGTTCCCGACCAACCGCTGATGTTGGCGCGCGCCTCGCGGGCGCGAACCTTTTGCTCCTTCATCAGGGCTTCAAATTCACCCTCGTCGATCTCCAAACCCGCCTCGGCGGCGATCTCGCGCGTCAGGTCGATGGGGAAACCGAAGGTATCGTACAGTTTGAAAACGTCCTTGCCGGCAAGCGTTTTCGCGCCGGACTTTTTGGCGTCCTCTACCAAGCCGGAAAGAATGGAAAGGCCGGAGTCGATGGTGGCGTCAAAGCGCTCCTCCTCCATGGCGATCACTTTGAGGATATAGGTCTTCTTCTCGGCAAGTTCGGGGTACGCATCCTTGGATTCGCCAATGGTGACCTCGCAAAGTTCGGGCAGGAAGGAGCGGTTGATGCCCAGCAGTTTGCCGTGGCGGCAGGCGCGGCGCAGGATGCGGCGCAAAACATAGCCGCGGCCCTCGTTGGAAGGAATAACGCCGTCCGAGATCATAAAGGTTGCCGAACGGATATGGTCGGTAACGACGCGAATGGAAATATCGTCCTTCGCGTCCTTGCCGTACTTCTTGCCGGCAATGGCGCAAACGGTATCCAGAATTTTGCGCACCGTGTCCACCTCAAACAGGTTGTCCACCCCTTGCATGACGCAGGCAAGACGTTCCAGACCCATGCCGGTATCAATATTCTTTTGCGCCAGCTCGGTATAGGTGCCGTCGCCCATGTTGTTGAACTGGGAGAACACGTTGTTCCAGATTTCCATATAGCGGTCGCAATCGCACCCCGGCTTGCAATCCGGCTTGCCGCAACCGTATTTTTCACCGCGGTCAAAATAGATCTCCGAGCAGGGGCCGCAGGGGCCTGTGCCGTGTTCCCAGAAGTTGTCCTCTTTGCCAAGGCGCACCACGTGGGCTGGGTCTACCCCCACCTTTTTGACCCAGATATCGTAGGCCTCGTCGTCCTCTTTATAGATCGACGGCCAAAGCAAGTTTTCGGGAATTTCCAGCGTTTTGGTCAAAAACTCCCAAGCCCACGGAATGGCGTCTTCCTTGAAATAATCGCCGAAGGAGAAGTTGCCCAGCATTTCAAAAAAGGTGCCGTGGCGGGCGGTGTGGCCAACGCGCTCCAAGTCGGGCGTGCGAATGCACTTCTGGCAGGTGGTGACCCGGTGGCGCGGCGGTTCCTCCTCGCCGGTGAAAAACTTTTTCATGGGCGCCATACCCGAGTTGATGAGTAAAAGAGATTTGTCGTTGATGGGTACAAGCGGAAAAGACGGCAACCGCAGGTGCCCCTTGGATTCAAAGAAAGAAAGATACTTTTCGCGCAGTTCGTTCAAACCGGTCCATTTCATGGTTTAAAAATTCCTTTCGGGGTCGGGGTTGCCGACCCAAAACATAGATAATAGAATTATAACATAAAAAAACGGGGCTGTCAATCATTCGGCGGCAATTTCCCCTTGCATTTTTGCGCGCAATATGATAAAATAAACGCAAAGTTGCGCGAAAGGATGGTGCCGCAAATGCAGAAAAAACCCATTTTGGTTAGCGCCTGCCTGCTGGGCGTTCCCTGCCGGTACGACGGGAAAAGCATTTTGAACAACGATGTTTTGGAACTTGCAAAGTCCTATCGTCTGATTCCCGTTTGCCCCGAAGTCATGGGGGGATTGCCCGTTCCGCGCGAGCCGATGGAAATTCAGGACGGCCGCGTGATGAGCCGGGATGGATCGGATAAGACCGCCGCCTACCGCAAAGGCGCTTATGATACGCTGGAACTTGCAAGGCGATACGGCTGCCGCGCGGCGCTTCTGAAAGAGCGGAGCCCATCCTGCGGCAAGGGAAACATTCACAACGGAAACTTTGACGGCGGTCTGATCCCCGGCGACGGGATTACCGCCGCGCTCCTGCTTCAAAACGGCATTGCCGTTTTTGGAGAAAGCCAAATTGCCGAGCTGATCGCGTTTTTAGAAAAGTAAAATTGAAAAACCGCCGAAGCGGCGGTTTTTCTTATATTCTTGGGCGCTTGTTCTTTTCTTCTTTGGTCTTGCCGAAAAGCTTGAATTTGGATTCCTCGCCGTGGTAAAGGCGAATGATATTCGGCTTATGCCGCCAAACCAGCAAGATGGCCCCCAACACGCAGCAAACCAGCACCACCGGATGCGCGCAGGCATGCGGAACGAGTGCAACGGCAAACGGGCAGGTCACACCCGCCGACATGGACGAGATCGACATGATTTGCACGGTGAACAGCAAAAACAGGAACACGCCGGCGCAGATCAACCCCACCCGCCAGTCAATAAACCAAACCGCGGTTGCGGCTACCAAAAACGCCTTTCCGCCGCGGAAGCGGTACCAAACGGGATAGGCATGCCCCAGCATAGCGAAAAAGCCCGCAAAAGCCGCGCCGAGCTGGAAGTTGTTGCCGGTAAAGGCAAGCGCGGAATCATCGGTATAATTCGCGGGGTCCAACACCCCAACGGCGCGGAAGGCCAGCCCGAACACAAGGCATGGCAAAATTGCCTTGGAAACGTCGATCAAAAGCACCAGCCAGGCAAATTTCCAGCCGTACAGGCGCTTGAAATTGGTAAAGCCGGGATTCTTGCTACCCACGGTGCGAATATCCTCTTTGTAAATCAGCTTGGAAAGCAGAATGGAAGGGTTAACACCCGCGATGAGATAGGATACGATCGCGGCAATGAACCAAATGGCAATTTTCATAAAATTCTCTCCTTTATTGCAAAATCAAGAGAAAATCGTAAATCTCCTGCCCGCCCTCAATCTCGTAGAGTTCGGCTTGGGGATATTGATCGGCAAAGGACGCGCGGAAGGTTTCTTTTTGCTCCCCGGTCACGTCTTTGCCGTAAATGGCGATGAGAAAATCATGCGCGCCGGCGTCCAGCTTTTTCAAAAGATCCAACGCCGTTTCAACATTGGTTTCTCCCGCCGCGAGCATATTTTTATCGGTAAAGCCGATGTACTCGCCCTCGGTAATTGCAACGCCGTTGATCGTGGCGCTCCGAATGGAGTGGGTGACCATACCGGTCACGACGCCTTGCATTGCCTCGTGAAGATCGGCGGCAATGGCCTCGGCGTTGCCGGAATCGTAGGAGAGCATGGTCAGCGCTGCGTACCCTTCGCCGATATTTTTGCTTTCCACCACGTAAATCGCTGCTTTTTGATAAAGCGAGGCCGCCTGTTTTGCCGCCAGCACGATATTGCCGTTATTCGGCAACACAAAGATCGTGCGGGCGTTGACCTCGTCGAAAGCGCGGATAAAATCTTCGGTAGAGGGGTTTTTCCCCTGCCCGCCGTCAATCACGTAATCGGCGCCGAGTTCCGAAAAAGTTGCCTTGATCCCATCGCCGGTTGCCACCGTTACCAGGGCAAAGTCCTTTTTTTCGGCCAATTTTTGCGGTGCAAAACGATTGCGAATTTCGGTTTCGCTGTGTTGCAGGGTCATATTTTCGATCTTCAAGGTCAAAAACTCGCCGTACTGCTGGCAATGGTTGAGCACCACGCCGGGCGTCATGGTATGGATATGCACCTTGACGATCGAATCGTTCCGAAAGCAAACGATAGAATCGCCCAGTGTTTGCAGCTCGGCAATCAATTTTTCCACCGCAAAAGCGGCAAGGTTGACTTTGGAGGTTTGCAGGCGCAGCAAAAATTCGGTACAATATCCGAATTCCATTACGCTCTCCGACCCGAATTTGGAAAGATCCAGCCCGCCGGCCGGTGTTCCCGAAAGCTCCACCCTTTGGGGAATATCCCCGTTCGCCGCGCGGATCGCGCCCTCTGCAATATAGTAAAGTCCGGCGCCGCCGCTATCGACCACGCCGGCGTCTTTGAGCGTTTGCAAAAGCTCGGGCGTGCGGTCAAGCGATCGTTTCAGCTCGGCAAGATAATCGCTGCCGAAGGATTGGAGGGTGGTGCTTTCCCCGATGCGTGCGGCGGCATAATCCGCGGCCTCGCGCGCAACGGTCAGAATGGTGCCCTCGGTAGGGTTGATGACCGCCGCGTAGGCGCTTTTTACGCCCGATTGGAGCGCGGCCGCAAGGTCTTTCACCGTTGCCGTATCCTTATTTGCGAGCCCCTCGGCAATTCCGGCAAACAGCTGGGAAAGAATGACGCCGGAGTTTCCCCGCGCGCTCATGAGCATTCCGTCGGCAAGCAGTTTTGCCGCTTGCCCCACCGAAGTTGCCGCTTTCCCTTCCAGGTTCCGCAACCCGCCGCCGATCGTTAAGCTCATGTTTTCCCCGGTATCCCCGTCGGGAATTGGAAAAACGTTCAGCTCGTTGACGATTTCCACGTTGGCTTGCAGATTTGCCGCACCGCCGGCCACCAGTTTGGTAAAGGCCTGCGCGTCAAGAATCTGATTCGTCATCGTTATCCCTCAAACTGAAAAGTTACTTCTTTGCCAAATCCCCAAACGCCAATGGCGCTCGGACCGATGGAAGCGCCGATAATGGGGCCGATATAGCCGACATGGATCGTCTTGCAGGGGATCTCTTTTTTGATCATTTCGCAAATGGCTTCCACCTCTTCGGGGTCGCAATCGGCGTGCGTCAAATACACTTCCCCTGCGGGATCGTCATAAACCTCTTTGAGCAGGGAAACAAGCTCGCAAAGCGAATTCTGGCGGCCTTTGACCTTTTTGACGGGTACCTGCGTGCCGTCCACAGCGGCAATGA